>CAZLMT010000006.1:19782-20562 GCA_964560615.1 uncultured Actinomyces sp. | reverse complement strand
CAGCCCCGGGGCGACGCAGGATGTCGAGGTAGGGGCCGGCCATGTGCATGATCCGAGGCTAGTGGCACGCTGAAGCGATGGATGCCAGGGACGATGCCCACTGGGATGGAAGCGACGTCGACGGACTCGTGGATGAGCTTGTCGACCTGGCGTATCGGTCGGCGACGAGTGCGGGTGCGCTGCTGCGGGACGAGCGGCCACGGGAGCTTGAGATCACCGCGAAGTCGAGCCCCACGGATGTCGTCACGCAAATGGATCGGGCGGCGGAGGAGCATCTCGCTGCGATGATCCTCCGGGAGCGCCCGGGCGATGCCATCCTCGGCGAGGAGGGCGGCGCGCGCCCAGGCTCGACCCCGGTGACATGGATCGTCGATCCGCTGGACGGCACGACCAACTACCTCTACGGCGTACCCCTCTGGTCGGTGAGCGTGGGCGTGGCGGTCTCCGGTGTGGTGGTCGCGGGGGTGGTGTGTGCACCGGAGTTGGGCCTCACCTACGTCGCGGGCCGTGGTCGCGGTGCGCGAGAGGAGTCGCGGCGAGGCACGCGCACGCTGCGGGCGTCGGCGGTGACCGATCTGGGGCAGTCGTTGCTCTCCACGGGCTTTGGCTACGACAGTGACCAGCGCAGGCGACAGGCTGAGGCTCTCGTGACTGTCGCGCCCCGCGTGAGGGACGTGCGGCGCCTGGGATCGGCGGCGATCGACCTGTGCTGGGTCGCCGCGGGACTCACGGACGCATATGTCGAATCACGTCTCAATCCCTGGGATGTGGCAGCCGGGG
>CAZLMT010000006.1:18621-19772 GCA_964560615.1 uncultured Actinomyces sp. | reverse complement strand
CCTATGTGATGGCGGCTGCCCCGGGCATCGCCGACGAGCTCATGCGCCTGTTGGATGCGACCCAGATCTGAGGCGCGTCCGGTCTAGTCGAGCCGGCGTAGGTCGGCTGCGTACCAGTGCGCATTGCGCACGTAGGTGTCGACCGCGTGGTTGATGAGGTCGGGGTCCGCGCCGTTCTCGACCACTCGCGCGGGCACTCCGCGGGCCAGTGCGCCAGCAGGGATGTCGGTGCCCGGGGGGACCAGGGCGGCAGCCGCGACGAGGGCACCGCCACCGACTCGCGCACGATGCAGGACTGTGGCCCCTGAACCCACGAGTGCCCGGTCCTCGACGGTGCATCCCTCGAGGTGCGCCAGATGCCCGATGGTGCACCCATCGCCGATGGTGGTGTTGAACTCGGCTGTGCAGTGGATGACGGCGCCGTCCTGGATGGAGGTCTGGCTGCCGACGGTGATGCGTCCGTGGTCGCCACGCAGGACGGCCATGGGCCACACGGTGGACTCGGGCCCGATCACCACCCGGCCGATGACGACCGCGTCCGGGTGGACGAAGGCTCGGGGCGAGATGTCGGGCACGAGATCGCCCAGGGCGTAGATCGGCATGGTGGGCCCTCCCCGGGAGTCTCAGTTGGCGGGTGATCTGGGTCACATGATCGTGGTGGGACTGCTGATTGTGCAGGGGCTGATCCCACGGCCCTCATCAGGGGCACATGATCACGGCCCAAGACGCCTAGGGCACAATCCTGGGGATCCTGGCACAATGCCGGGCATCGTCATCCGCTGACCAACGAGCTGCTGGGGGCACGCGCCGCAATGGCTACCGACTACGACGCACCGCGCAAGACCGACGAGGAGCTCGCCGAGGACAGCCTCGAGGAGCTCAAGGCACGTCGTGTCGACAAGGCGGCGTCCACGGTGGACGTGGACGAGGCCGAGCTGGCCGAGACCCTGGAATTGCCGGGTGCTGACCTGTCCGACGAGAGCCTCACGGTGCGCGTGCTTCCGCGGCAGGCGGACGAGTTCACGTGCAGCACGTGCTTCCTGGTGCATCACCGGAGCCAGTTGGACCATGAGGGGAAGAACGGTCCGGTCTGTACCGACTGCGCGTGAGCGCTGTCGGCGTGAATTGCGACTGCGCGTGAGCGCTGCCTA
>CAZLMT010000006.1:0-18521 GCA_964560615.1 uncultured Actinomyces sp. | reverse complement strand
CGACTGCGCGTGAGCGCTGTCGGCGTGAATTGCGACTGCGCGTGAGCGCTGCCTAGCCCTGATTCTCGAGGACTGGCTTAGCGGCGGCCCGGTAGATGACGAGCTGGATGACCGCCGCGGTCGACGACGTGGCGAGAGTCCACGCGAGTGCCTTGGAGAAGCTCACGCTGCTGTCGTCTGTGCTGGGTGGCGTCTTGCCGGTGATCGCCGAGTATCCCGCGGTGAGGGCTCGGTCGACCGCCCATGTCGCCACAAGGACGACGAAGGGTGCTGCGACTTTGAGCACGGGGTGCGCAGACTGGATCCGCTTCGTAGAAGGCTCCGACATGGCCACAGGCTACCCGTCCGTCGTGGTGACAGTGCCTGGACTCGGCGAAGACTTCTCGCGCACGGCATTGTCGATGGCGGCCGCGAGGCGCTCGGGGTGCCTGCTGGAGACGATCCACCGGGGGTGGGGGTCCCGGGGGTCGGCAAGATCGATGGCGACACCGCGTCGCGAGGACCAGGCGCGCAGGACGACGTAATCGCGGGGGTCACCATGGCGCCTTGCGTGACGCATCGCGTCGGCGTCGAGGGATTGAGCGCCGCCGATCGCGCTGAGCGGCAGTCGTGCCCGCCCCGCGCGCACGACGTGGTCATCGACGTGGACCGGAGTGCTCGTGGCCAGCAGTGCGCCGATGCCGAGGAGGCAGAGCAGGATTCCCGTGAGCCAGCCCAGGCCTGAGCCGTACGCCGCTCCGTAAGCCACTCCCACGATGGACCCGAGCCCGATGACGAGGACAAACACCGCGATCGGGGGGTAGAGGCGCTCGCGGTAGGAGCGGTGCCCGCCATCGCGGCCCTCGGACCAGGACTGCGCCTCGCTGTGCGGCATGGTCCCAGGGTGTCAGGCGGTCCGGTCGGGCGCGGATAGGGTCCGGGGGTGAGTGATGCACGAGCGCGGCGACGCAGCCCGCACCCGCCGCCTGATGCGGTCATTCCCGACCGTCACGAGCATGCGCCGGCGCCCGGCGAGGTGGTCTCGAGCCACTATCGCTGGTGCGTGGGTTGCGGTGCGGACCATCCGGCGGGGCTGCGGATGACAGTGGTGGCCGGCGAAGGAATGTCGATGTTGAGCACCCTGGAGGTGGGCGACTATCACCAAGGCGCCCCGGGGCTGGCACATGGCGGGGTCATCGCAACGGCGATGGATGAAGCCATGGGCGCGCTCACCAGACTGCTCATCCTTCCGGTGGTCACGGTGCATCTCGAGGTCGACTACCTCAAGCCGGTGCCCGTGGGCGCAACGCTGCACATTCGCGCGGACATTGCCGGTCAGGTTGGCCGCAAGCTCTACACCGCCGCCCGAGCTCACCTCGATGCGCCTGACGGCCCGCTCGCTGTTGAATCGGCCGCGCTCTTCCTGCAGGTCCCCCTCGAGCACTTCGTCGAGCACGGCAGCTCGGAGCACATCGCGGCGGCCATCCGCGAGCGTCCCGGTGGGGCTGCGGCATGGCGGCGAGAGGTCAACCCATGAGCGATCCGGTGGATGTGCTTGTGGTGCGCCTCGATCCGGACCTCCCGCTGCCTGCCTACGCCCTGCCCGGAGATGCGGGCTTCGACGTCTGCACGCGTGAGGACGTGACCCTGGGGCCGGGGGAGCGCGCCGTCGTGCCCACGGGCATCGCGCTTGCCCTGCCGGAGGGCTACGCCGCCTTCGTGCACCCGCGCAGCGGCCTGGCCGCTCGCCACGGGCTGACCATCGTGAACACGCCCGGGACCATCGACGCGGGCTATCGCGGTGAGCTGCTCGTGTGCCTGCTCAACACCGACCGAAGCACGCCCGTGGCCCTCTCGCGCGGGGACCGTATCGCCCAGATCGTCATTCAGCCCGTCTCTCGAGCGGTGCTGCACGAAGCCGATCGCCTGCCGGGGTCGCACCGAGGCGAGGGTGGCTACGGCTCGACGGGTACCGTGAGCAGCCGCACAGAGGAGGCATCGTGAGCGACGAGGCAGGGCACCGGGCGCACGGCCCGTGGGATGTGACCGAGGTGGACGGCCCGGAGGGTCGGATGGACTTCGGCGCCCTCTGGCTGCGTGGCCTTGACGGCCTGCAGGTGCAGGCGCAGGTGGATGAGTCCACCGGATCCGTCGGCGTCATCACGGTCAACTACGGCGAGGGAGGCCTGCAGTTGCAGGCCTTTGCTGCGCCGCGTTCCGGTGGGCTGTGGGAAGAGGTCCAAGGCAAGCTCAAGGCCTCGGTCACGGGCCAGGGCGGTGTCATCGAGGAGCAGCCGGGCGAGCATGGCGTGGAGCTTCGGGGGCGGGTGCCCGGTCAGGGTGCTCTCCAGCCGGTGCGCTTCGTGGGGGTGGACGGCCCGCGTTGGTTCCTCCGGGGACTCTTCCTCGGACGCGCTGCTGAGCCGGGTGCGTCGCCCGAGCTCGAGCAGGTCTTCCGAGATCTAGTGGTGAATCGCGGCGATGACGCCATGCCGCCGGGAGAGGCCCTGCCGATGCGCCTTCCCGCGGTCGCGGGTCAGCCTCCCGAGCCTGAGGCATCGGCACAGGCCTAGGCCACGCCCCCGCCACCGGGAGCGGTGGCTAATGCCTGCCTCAACAGCCGGATTTCCGGGCGAGCGGCCATGACGATTGCGGGTCGACGGAGATGTCGCGCCCATGCGTGGACCGCGGATTCGGGGTGGAAGGCGTCTCCCCTCCAGCCGACCACGGTCATCGGGACCGCGATGGCGGCGAGCTCTGCGGGCGTGGGGCCGCGTCCGCCGCTCGCGCGTGTGAGGCAGCGCGAGAGTTCGTCGTCGGAGTACTCCGGCCAGGACAGTTGCAGGAGCCGGACAACATCGGGGTGGCTATCGTCCTGCGCCAGTTGGCCGAGGATCGCGGTGATTCCGGCGGCGGCGACGCTGCGGCCGGCGGCCGCCGTCGCCTGAGCGGTGGCGGCGGAGGCACCGATCCAGCCCGGAAGCACCAGGACGAGTCTCGGCACCGGCTTCGTCGCGGAGCTGGCCCAGCGCGCCACTGCGTGCGCGCCGAGGCTGATCCCCACCAGATGCGTGCAGCCCGGCTGGCGCGCGATCGTGTCGTCGAGAGCGACCATCACCTGCTCTACGTCGCCGGACCGATCCTCGACGAAGACGGCGTCCGAGCCGAGCCCCAGCAGCGCGCCGGCGGCCGCTCCAGTGGACCCGGCGCCGTGCACGACGACGGTGGTCACGGGGCAAGTCTCGTCTATGGCCGACGGGTACCCTGCTGGAGACACCGGTCGCCGTGACCGGGGTATGCGCCGAGGAGGCACGTGTGGCCCGCTGGTGGTCTTCGTGGACGCGGAGCCAGGAAGAGGTCGAGGCGGGCGAGTTGTCCACCCAGGCACAGGCTCACGGTGCCCGGGCAATCGCGGCGTGCCAGCGCGGCCAGACCGTCTCCGTCCACGGCATCATCCGATCGGTCACCCTGAGGCCGCGTGCCAATGCCCCCACCCTCGAGGCGGAGGTCTACGACGGCAGTGGTCACATCACGCTCATCTGGATCGGCCATCGGCGTCTGTCGGGCGTCGACGTCGGCCGGCCTATCTCGGCCGAAGGTCGCGTGACCTGCCCGCAGGGTCAGGTGACGATCTTCAACCCGTCATACCGGCTCTTCCCGGAGCCGGTGGAGACCTCGGCGTGAGCACCGACCCCACGGGCCGCGACAAGGGCGCCGACGACGAGGGCCATGAGCCCATCATCGAGCCCCAGACACGCGAGGACGTGCGCGAAGAGCGGGTCCTGCTCGACCGGGCGCTAGGCGGGTGGCGCGGCATCATCGACAGCGGAACGCCCACGGTCGTCTTCGTGATCGCCTACCTCGTGACCGGCAGCGACCTCGGAGTGTCGGTGTGGTGCGCCCTGGGTGCGGGCGCTGCCATTGCGCTCTGGAGGCTCATCCGACGCGAGAGCCTGCAGCAGATCGCCGCGGGCCTTATCGGTGTCGGTATCTCCGCCTTCGTCGCGTCCCGGACGCAGACGGGCGAGGGCTACTTCATCCCGGGCCTGCTCCAGAACATCGGCTACGGCGTGGCCTTCCTCATCTCCATCCTCATCGGCTGGCCGCTCATCGGGGTCATCGTGGGCTTCCTCACGGGCCAGGGAGTGCGGTGGCGAGCGGATGCCGAGCTGCGCCGCGTCTACTCAGCGGCATCGTGGATCTGGGTGGGGCTCTTCGGGCTGCGGATCGCCGTTCAGGGACCGATGTACCTCGCGGGGTGGGTGGGACCGCTCGGTTTCGCCAAGGTGATCATGGGCGTGCCGCTCTTCATTGCGGCCGGCTATTTCACGTACCTCGTGCTTCGTCCCGTGTTCGAACGCCGGAGGGAGGCGGAGTCGCGAGCAGCGTCGCCCGATGAGGGTGCGCCAGATGAGGGTATGCCCGAGGAGGGTTCGCCGGATGAGGCTGTGCCCGATGAGGCTGTGCCCGATGAGGATGTGCGCGGAGGCTAGGGCCCCTCGCCCCTATCCGGTGAGTGCGCGTGGTCGCTGAGCATCGACTGGAGCACCGGCTCCTGCTCGGGTGCACAGACGAAGATCAGCTCATCGCCGATCTCGAGGGAGTCGTCAGCGCTCGGCGCGATGACGCGCGGACCCCGCACTATCGCCGCCAGTGCGGTATCCGGCGGCCACGACATCGAGCCGACTCGATGACCCGCGACGGGGGAGCCGGACGACAGCGTGATCTCGACGAGGTCAGCCTGACCCTGGCGGAAGGTGAAGAGGCGCACGAGATCACCGACGCTCACGGCCTCCTCGACGAGCGCGGAGAGCATGCGGGGAGTGGACACCGCGACATCGACACCCCAGGACTCATCGAACATCCACTCGTTCTTGGGGTGATTCACCCGTGCGACGACCCGCGGCACCCCGAACTCCGTCTTGGCGAGTAGGGAGACGACGAGATTGACCTTGTCGTCCCCGGTCGCGGCCACCATGACCTGGCACTGTGCGAGGTCTGCTTCCTCGAGGGCGGCGAGTTCGCAGGCATCTGCCTGCAGCATCTGGGCGCCGTTGACGGCACCCGGCCGGGCGAGCTCAGCGTCGCGGTCGATGAGGAGTACGTCGTGACCGAATCCGATGAGCTCGCGCGCGATCGACCGGCCCACCTTGCCGGCGCCCGCGATGGCAATCTTCACGAGGAACCCTCCAAGTGCGCGCGCAGCCCCGACTCCCGCGAGGCGGCCAGGATGCCCTCGACCTCCGAGGCGTCGTCGGAGGTGACCAGGACGTGCACGAGATCGCCGTCCTGCAGGACGGCGTCGGCGGACGGGATCATCCCCGCACCCAGTCGGGTGACGAAGCCCACCCGCGCCCCGGTGGCGGCCTCGATGTCGGCGATCGCGTGGCCGTACCAAGTGGGGTGGGCGGGCATCTCGGCAAGGACCACCTGACCGCTGGCGTCGCGGAATTCCTCGAGCCCTCCCTGGGGCAGGAGGCGACGCATGATCTGACCGGCGGTCCACGACACCGTGGCCACCGTGGGAATGCCGAGACGCTGGTAGACCTCTGCGCGACGGGGGTCGTAGATGCGCGCGACCACGTGTTCCACCCCGTAGGTCTCGCGCGCCACGCGCGCGGCCAGGATGTTGGTGTTGTCACCGCTGCTCACCGCGGCGAAGGCGTGGGCGCGCTCGATCCCCGCCTTCTCCAGGGTCTCGCGATCGAAGCCGATGCCCTTGACGGTGGACCCTGTGAATCGATGACCTAGACGGCGGAAGGACTCGGGATCCTGGTCGACGATGGCCACGGAGTGGCCGGAGTCATCGAGCCGATCCGCGAGGAGTGAGCCGACTCGGCCGCAGCCGAGGATCACTACATGCACGGCGTAGACGCTACACGCTGGGCGGTGCGTGTGCGGGCCGGTGGTCGGCGTGGGACCCGTGGGGACCTAGCATGGCCTTCGTGCCGGTCGTGGACAGTGCGAAGCGGTTCTTCTTCGGTCGCGCCCTGCGCAGTGACCGCATCGGCGAGACCCTGCTCCCGAAGCGCGTCGCCCTTCCTGTCTTTGCCAGCGATGCCCTGTCTTCCAATGCATACGCAACACAGGAAATTCTCATCGTGCTCGCGCTGGGCGGGTTCTCCCTCTACTCCTTCGGTCCCTGGGTCGCCGCGGCCGTCGTCCTCCTCTACTTCGTGGTGGTGGCGTCCTATCGGCAAAACGTCCACGCCTATCCCGGCGGCGGCGGGGACTACACCGTGGTCTCGGAGAATCTCGGACCCCGCTGGGGTGTCTTCACCGCTAGCGCTCTCCTCGTCGACTACACGCTCACGGTCGCGGTGTCGATCTCGGCCGCTGTCGCCAACCTTGGCTCGGTCTTCCCGATCATCGCCGACTACGCGGCGTGGTGGGCCGTGGGCATCATCGTGGTGATCACGCTGATCAACCTGCGAGGGATTCGCGAGTCGGGTATCGCCTTTGCTATCCCGACGTACCTCTTCATCGCCTCGATCATCGTGATGGTGGGTACCGGGATCATCCGCACGGTGATGGGCCAGGACCTCACGGCGGAGAGTGCCGGGTGGGAGATTCTCGCGCAGGATGAGGTCACGGGGCTCGCGCTCGCGTTCCTCGTCGCTCGTGCGTTCTCGTCCGGCACCACGGCCCTCACGGGGATCGAGGCCATCGCCAACGGCGTACCCTCCTTCCGCAAGCCGAAGTCCCGCAACGCGGCGACGACCCTGCTGCTCCTGGGCGTCATCTCCATGGCGATGTTCGCGTCCATCACCTGGCTCGCGCTGTCGACCGGCGTAAAGGTGACGGGGAATGACGCAGACCTCGCCGGGCTGCCCGAGGGGCAGCCGCAGAAGACCGTGATCGTGCAGGTCGCCCAGGCGGTCTTCGGCGATTGGGGCATCGCGGTCCTGCTGGTCTCCCTTGCGACCGCGCTCATCCTGGCTCTCGCGGCGAACACCGCCTTCAACGGATTCCCCGTGCTCGGCTCGATCCTGGCGCGAGACGGCTACCTGCCGCGTCAGCTGCACACGCGTGGCGACCGCCTGTCCTACAGCAACGGCATCATCGTCCTCGCGGGCGCCGCGATCGTGCTGGTGATCGTCTTCCAGGCGGATGTGTCGTCGCTCATCCAGCTCTACATCATCGGTGTCTTCGTGGCGTTCACCCTGGGGCAGATCGGGATGCTCCGTCACTGGAACCGCGAGCTGCGTCGCGGGCCATCGGCTGACGAGCGGCGAAGGATGCTCCGGTCACGGGCCATCAATGCCCTGGGGGCAGTCCTCACCGGCATCGTCCTGGCGATCGTGCTGGTGACGAAGTTCCTCCAGGGGGCGTGGATCGTCGTCGTCGCCATGCCGTTGATCTTCCTCATCATGCAGGCCATCCACCGCCACTACGACCGGGTGCGCGAGGAGCTGGCGGTGGGCGATGAAGTGCACATCACATTGCCGTCACGGGTGCACGGCATCGTGCTCATCTCCAAGCTGCACAAGCCGGCGCTGCGGGCTCTCGCGTACGCCCGCGCGACCCGCCACGACACCCTCGAGGCGCTCACCGTGGATGTCGACCCCGCGGACACGGCCGCACTGCGCCGTGACTGGGAGCGCCGGGACATCCCGGTGACACTGCGCGTGATCGAGTCCCCCTATCGCGAGATCACCCGTCCCATCGTCGACTACATCAAGCGCCTGCGGCGCGACAGCCCGCGGGAGCTCGTCACTGTCTACGTGCCGGAGTACGTGGTGGGTCACTGGTGGGAGCAACTGCTCCACAACCAGTCTGCGCTGAGGCTCAAGACCCGGTTGCTCTTCGCCCCCGGGGTCATGGTCGTGAGCGTGCCGTGGCAGCTGGCGTCGTCCGAGGTTTCCGGCGACGCTGCTGACTGGCGACAGTCTTAATCGACTGCCGCTGCTGACTGGCGACAGCCTTAATCGACTGCCGCTGCGCGCAGCGACGGCCGCACGCCGACGTCACCGTCGAAGAAGGCCTGGTGCCATAGGGCGAGCATGAGCAAGACGAAGATCTTCCGCGAGGCGTCGGCTTCACCGCTCGCATGGCTGCGCGCCAGGCCCTCCACCACATCCATGTCGATGATCTCCGCCAGGAACGCGCTTCGGCGAATCGGCGCGAGGACGGCATCGGGATCCTGCGCGAGCCAGTGGCGGAAGGGGGTGGGGAAGCCAAGCTTGGCCCGCTGCTCCGTGGCATGAGGGATTCGCCCACGGAAGGCTCGTCGAAGCAGCCACTTCGTCGTGCCGTCGCGGTACTTCAGGTCGTCGGGGATGGTGGCGCTCACCTCTGCGACGCGAGGGTCGAGGTAGGGCACCCGCAGTTCGAGCGAGTGGGCCATGGTCATGCGATCGGCCTTGGCGAGGATGTCGCCCCTCAGCCAGAAGTTCATATCGACGAGTTGCATGCGTCGCGACTCCGGCAACTCGTCGAACCCGGGGTAGGCCGCGGCGAGGACATCGGCGGGTCTCACGTGCCCTGCACGCGCGGGATCGCGGAGGAGCTGCCGCACCTCATCCGGTCGGAAGACATAGGCATTGCCGATGTAGCGATCTGCAAAGGGCGTCGTGGCGCGCCGGAGGTAGTTGCGGCCGGGAAAGGCCCGGCGTGAGCGACCGAGCCGCCCCGCAATGCGCCGTAGAGGCGCGGGCAGCCGGCGTACACGGTCAAGGTCGATGGGCTCCCGATAGATGCGGTAGCCACCGAAGAGCTCATCCGCACCTTCACCCGAGAGCACCACGGTGACGTGCTCGCGCGCTGCCTGGGCGACGAAGTACAGGGACACCGCTGAGGGGTCCGCGACGGGCTCGTCGAAGTACCACGCGATGTCAGGGAGGACGCCGAGGTAGTCGGCGAGGTCGACGTGGATCTCGTGATGGTCCGTGCCCAGGGAGTCCGCGACCTCGCGGGCCTCGGCGTGCTCGCTCACTGCATCGAAGCCGACCGTGAAGGTCTTGACGGGGTCCAGTCCCTGCGCGCGGCGCTGCTCCTGGACCAGGGTCACCGTGATGGCGCTGTCCACGCCGCCGCTCAAGAACGCGCCCACGGGCACGTCGGCGATCAGGTGGTGCTCGACGGAATCCTCGAGGACGCCGCGGACTTGGTCCTCTAGCAGGGCCGCGTCGTTGACCGGACGCGCGAACTCGTAGCGCCAGTAGCGCTCGGGCCGGAACTCCGGGTCCGCGAGGTCGATGACTGCGACATGCCCGGGCTCGAGCCGGTGGATGCCACGGAAGAAGGTCTGGGGGAGGGGGTTGAACTGGAAGGACAGGTAGTTGACGACCGCGTCCATGTCGATCGCGGGTGTCACCTGCGGATCGACAAGCAGGCACTTGATCTCGGAGGCGAAGGCCGCGACGCGCGCACCTCGATCGGTGTCGGCCAGGCGGACGTAGAGGGGCTTGATGCCGAAGGGGTCCCGGGCGAGGATGAGGCGCTGGCGCGCGACGTCGTAGATGCAGAAGCCGAACATGCCCCGCAAGCGACGGAGCATGCCGGGGAGATCCTCGCGTCCCATCTCCTCGTAGAGACGCAGGATGGTGTCGGTGTCGCTGCTGCTGCGAGGTGGGCGGCCCACCTCGGCAAGCTCGGCATCGAGCTCGCGGTAGTTGTAGAGCTCGCCGTTGTAGACGATCCCCACGGTGCCGTCGTCGCTCCACATGGGCTGATGGCCACCGGAAATATCGATGATCGACAGTCGCGTCATGCCGAAGGCGAAGTCGGATGCGACGAAGGAGCCTGAGTCATCGGGGCCCCGGTGATGGATCACGTCGAGCATTGGCCCGATGACCTGAGAGGTGCGCTCGGTGGGTCCCAGGACACCGGCGATACCGCACATGCGGCGTGGACCTCCTTCGCGCCCGCGCCATCCGGGCCCCGTCACGCTAACAGGTGCGGGGGGCCAATCCCGGTCTGCAAGGGGGAGGAAGGGGCTCGCGCGTCGCTGGGTAGTGTTGCGGTGGCGAGACCAACCGAGGGAGGGATGGGTCGTGGCAGCGAGTCGGAACAGCCTGGGAGCGCGCATGACGCTCACCGTCGGCGAGCGCGATTACGAGATCTTCAGGATCGATGCCGTGCCGGGGGCCGAATCCCTGCCCTTCACTCACCGGATCCTCCTGGAGAACCTCCTGCGCACGGAGGACGGCGCCAATGTCACCGAAAGTCAGATCCGCGCGCTCGGCTCATGGCAGGCCGATGCCGAGCCGTCCGAGGAGATCCAGTTCACGCCCTCCCGCGTGATCATGCAGGACTTCACGGGCGTGCCTGTCGTGGTCGACCTCGCGACGATGCGCGAGGCGGTCGTCGACCTCGGTGGGGATCCCGCACGAATCGAGCCGCTCGCCCCAGCTGAGCTGGTCATCGACCACAGCGTCATTGCCGACTACTTCGCGCGGCCCGATGCCGCGGATCTCAACACTGCCCTGGAGTACGAGCGCAATCGTGAGCGCTATCAGTTCCTTCGCTGGGGTCAGGGCGCCTTCGAGGAGTTCAAGGTCGTGCCTCCTGGCACCGGGATCGTCCACCAGGTGAACATCGAGCACCTGGCCCGCGTGATCATGGCGCGTGACGGGCTTGCCTATCCCGACACCGTGGTCGGCACCGATAGCCACACCACGATGGTCAATGGCCTGGGTGTCCTCGGATGGGGAGTGGGCGGGATCGAGGCCGAGGCCGCGATGCTCGGTCAACCCGTCTCGATGCTGATCCCGCGGGTCGTGGGTTTCAAGCTCACGGGTGAACTGCCGACGGGCGCCACCGCGACGGATCTCGTGCTGACGATCACGGAGTTGCTGCGAAGGCACGGGGTCGTGGGCAAGTTCGTGGAGTTTTACGGCGAGGGAGTGGGGGCGGTGCCCCTCGCGGACCGAGCGACGATCGGCAACATGAGCCCGGAGTACGGCTCCACCGTCGCAATTTTCCCCATCGACACGGCCACGATCGACTACCTCCGCTTGACGGGGCGCCCCGACGAGCAGATCGCACTGGTCGAGACGTATGCCAAGGCGCAGGGGCTGTGGCACGACCCGGCACGCGAGGCGCGCTACTCCGAGTACGTCGAACTCGACCTCGGCACCGTCGTCCCCTCGCTCGCGGGCCCCAAGCGCCCCCAGGACCGAGTATCCCTGAGCGACTCCAAGGCATCGTTCATGAGCGCGCTTGCGGACTACACCCGAGAACCCGCGGCGGCAGTGGAGACGCAGATCGCCAGCGAGCCCGTCGAGATCGGCCACGGAGCGGTCGTCATCGCCGCCATTACTTCATGCACCAACACCTCGAATCCGTCCGTCATGATCGGCGCGGGATTGCTCGCGAAGAAGGCGGTCGAGCGTGGGCTCGCGCGCAAGCCCTGGGTGAAGACCACCCTCGGCCCGGGGTCTCAGGTGGTCACGGACTACTACGACCGTGCGGGCCTCACCCCCTTCCTGGACAAGCTCGGCTTCGAGACAGTGGGCTACGGGTGCACCGTGTGCATCGGCAACTCGGGCCCCCTGATCCCCGAGGTGAGCGCTGCGGTCAACGAGGCTGACCTCGCGGTGGTCTCGGTCCTGAGCGGCAATCGCAACTTCGAGGGGCGCATCAACCCGGACGTCAAGATGAATTACCTCGCGTCCCCGCCCCTCGTGGTGGCCTATGCCATCGCGGGCACGATGGACATTGACTTCGCCACGGAGCCGCTCGGGCTCGACCAGGACGGCAAGCCGGTCTTCCTCGCGGATGTCTGGCCCAGCCCCCGGGAGATCCACGAGGTCATCGACGCGAGCATCGACGAGGAGATGTTCGCCTCACGATACGCCGATGTCTTCCACGGCGACGCGCGCTGGCGTGGGCTTCCCACCCCCACGGGCGATCGCTTCGACTGGGATCCCGAGAGCACGTACGTGCGCAAGGCGCCGTACTTCGACGGCATGCCCCGAGTGCCAGAGCCCCTGCACGACATCAGCGGCGCCCGTGTCCTCCTCAAGCTGGGTGACTCCGTGACCACGGACCACATCAGCCCGGCGGGCAACATCAAGCCGGACAGTCCCGCGGGCCGCTATCTCGCAGACCATGGGGTCGCGAGGCCGGACTTCAACTCCTATGGGTCGCGTCGTGGCAACCACGAGGTCATGATCCGAGGCACCTTCGCCAATATTCGCCTGCGCAATCACATGCTGCACGACGTCGAGGGTGGCTTCACCGTGGACTTCACCACGCCCGACCACGACACCGTGCCCGTCTACGACGCGGCGATGGCCTATGCCCGTCACCACACGCCCCTCGTCGTGCTCGCGGGCAAGGAGTACGGCTCGGGCTCAAGCCGGGACTGGGCGGCGAAGGGCACGGCGCTCCTCGGCGTCAAGGCTGTGATTGCCGAGTCCTACGAGCGCATCCATCGCTCCAACCTCATCGGGATGGGTGTGCTGCCGCTGCAATTCCCCGACGGCATGAGTGCGGATTCCCTGGGGCTGCAAGGCGATGAGGTCTTCAGCATCCGGGGAGTCACGGAGTTCAACGAGGGACGCATCCCGAGCGTGGTCGATGTCGAAGCCGTGGCGGCCGACGGACGCACAGTGGAGTTCAGTGCTCGAGTCCGAGTGGACACCCCCGGCGAAGCCGACTACTTCCGGCATGGCGGCATCCTGCAGTACGTCCTGCGGTCCCTCGTCTAGCGATGCGTCCGCCGGGATGGCCGGCAGAGGTTGCCGACCCTGAGGACACCGCATTCCCGGACACCGCCGTGCGCTGGTTGTGGGAGATCTCCAGCCTGGAGCGATCCCCGGCGTCGGTCTGGGCCCGGCACCCGAGGGCGCTCGCCTTCCGTGTGGCGTGTGACCTGGATGCGCGGATCGAGGGTGCGCGCCGCGCCTATTCCCATGTGCGTGTGACCCTCGTCGACGCGGGGGTGGATCCCGAGGAGGCGCTCCGAGCGCTGGAATCCGAGGCGGCGGATCTGCAGCGGCTTCAGCGCGAGGTGACCTTGGTGGGCCAGGCCCTAGAGGGCCGTCGATGGCAGGCGCGCCTCTGACGTGTGGAGACGTCCCGCGGCGCTTAGACTGCGGGGGTTGAGGGCGCCTCGCGGGCGCACTGGCGAGAGGCGAGGGAAACATGGGTCTGCTCGAGGGCATCACCTCGCCCGATGACCTGCGCGACCTTCCTGATGAATGCCTGCCGGCCCTCGCCGAGGAGATTCGGGCATTCCTCGTCCAGCAGGTGTCCGCCACCGGCGGCCACCTGGGACCCAACCTCGGCGTCGTCGAGATCACGCTGGCCTTGCATCGTGTCTTTGATTCGCCGCGCGACGTCATCCTCTGGGACACCGGCCACCAGGCATACGTCCACAAGATGGTCACCGGGCGCTGGCGCGACTTCGACCGATTGCGCAAGGAAGGGGGGCTCTCCGGTTATCCGTCGCGAGCCGAGTCCGAGCATGACGTGATCGAGAACTCCCATGCCTCCACGGCTTTGTCATACGCGGATGGGATCGCCAAGGCCTTCGAGCTGCAGGGGGAGCTCACCGGGAGTGACGCGCGCCACGTGATTGCCGTCGTGGGGGATGGGTCCCTCACGGGTGGGATGGCCTGGGAGGCACTCAACAACATTGCGGCGTCCGATCGGCCCCTGGTCATCCTGGTCAACGACAACGAGCGGTCCTACTCGCCCACGATCGGCGGTCTCGCGCACCATCTCGCCACGCTGCGCACCACGCAGGGGTATGAGCGATTCCTTCAGTGGGGGCGACGCACCCTTCAGCGGACACCCGTCGTCGGCGCACCCGTCTATGAGGCGCTCCACGGCATGAAGAAGGGCCTCAAGGACATCGTCGCGCCGCAGGGAATGTTCGAGGATCTGGGCCTGAAGTACGTCGGTCCCATCGACGGACATGACACCGTCGAAGTGGAGCATGCACTGCGCCGCGCGCGGGACTTCCCCGGTCCTGTCGTCGTCCACGTGATCACGGATAAGGGTCACGGGTACGCCCCCGCCGAGCAGGATGAGGCTGATCGCTTCCACGGCATCGGCGTCATCGATCCCGAGACGGGTCAACCGCTGAAGGCATCGGGTCAAACCTGGACCTCCGTCTTCGCGGATGAATTGGTCAGCGTCGGCCAAGAGGATGAGCGCATCGTCGCGATCACCGCTGCGATGCTCGGGCCGACGGGCCTGGATCGCTTCGCAAAGCGCTTCCCGGAGCGCACCTTCGATGTCGGCATCGCGGAGCAGCACGCGGCGACCAGTGCCGCTGGTATGGCATACGCCGGGCTCCACCCCGTGGTGGCGGTCTACGCCACCTTCCTCAATCGCGCCATCGACCAGGTGCTCATGGACTGCGCCATGCATCGCGCGGGGGTGACCTTCGTGCTGGATCGGGCGGGCGTCACCGGTGACGACGGCGCCAGCCACAACGGTATTTGGGACATGTCGTTACTCGGCGTCGTCCCGGGACTGCGGCTCGCCGCCCCACGTGATGCGGCGGCCTTGCGCGAGCAACTGCGCGAGGCCGTGGCCGTGACGGATGCGCCGACCGTGGTGCGCTTCCCCAAGGGAGCGGTCCCGGAGCAGATTCCGGCGCTGCGCCGCATCGACGGCGTCGACATCCTTCGCGAGTCCGATCAGTGCGATGTCCTCATCGTCGCCGTGGGCGCCTTCGCGACCCTGGGACTCGATGTCGCTGACGCACTCAGCGCCCAGGGGATCAGCTCCACGGTCGTGGATCCGCGGTGGGCGCTGCCATTGGCCCCCAGGCTCGCCGCGCTCGCGAGCGATGCCGACCTCGTCGTCGTTCTCGAGGACAACATCAGAGCCGGTGGCATCGGCACGAGCCTGCGCACGCTGCTCGAGGACGCCGGAGTGTCGACACCCGCCCTGACCTTCGGCATGCCCCCAGAGTTCCCTGAGCACGGTCCGCGAGCACATGTCCTCTTGCGCGCTGGCCTCAGCGCGCAAGAGATCGCGCGCAGGGTCACCGAGAGGGTGGCCGCGCCGCTGCCTGACCTTTCCGACAGCATTGCCAACCTCCAGGACCCTCGAGGCTGATCACTCCTCGTCAGGTGGTGGTGCCGCGTCGACGAGAGCTGCGGCGCACAGGTCGACCTGCCACGCACGAGCACCCGAGCGGGTCAGTGTTGAGCCCACGGAATCGACCGTGACCGGCTCCGGCGGATCCCAGGCCCAACGACGCACCGCGTCGGGAGGCACGAGGTTCTCCAGCGGCATCGAGTGGGCGTCAGCGATGTCACCCAGGGCGGCGCGCACGCGTGCCAGCCGGTCGGCGGCCACCGGATCACGATCCCGCCAGACGCGTGGCGGTGGCGGGCCGTCGCTGGCCAGCGCCGGGGCTGGCAGTGCGTCCTCCGGGAGCGCCAGGGCCTCCGCCACCGCACGCCACCACCGATCCAGGTGCTTGGCTCCGTGGCCCTTGCGGAACTCCGGAAGCGCCGCCAGGGCATCGCGATCGCGGGGCTGCGCGGTGGCCGCCGCCACGATCGCCGTATCCGACAGCACGCGTCCCGGACTCACGTCGATACGCCGCGCAAGCTCATCCCGCGACTCCCACAGGGACCGGACGATCGCGAGGGGTCGCCGACCGCGCACCTTGTGCATGCCCGAGGTGCGCCGCCAAGGATCACGTCGCGGAGCAGCCGGAGGCTGATGGAGGACGGCGCTGAACTCCTCTTCTGCCCACGCGGACTTCCCTGACGCCACGAGGTCCGCAGACAGGATGTCGTGGAGATCCACGAGCACCTCGACATCCAGCGCGGCGTAACGCAGCCAGTCATCGGGCAGGGGTCGGCGCGACCAGTCCGCGGCACCGTGTCCCTTGGCGAGGTGCATGCCGAGCTCACTCTCGACCAGCGGGCCGAGTCCGACGCGCTCGCGGCCCAGCAGACGTGCGGCCAGCTCAGTGTCGAAGATGCGCTCGGGGACGAGCCCGACATCGCGCATGCAGGGCAGGTCCTGCGATGCCGCGTGAAGAATCCAGGTGGTGTCGCCAAGGCGCGCCGCCAGGTGGCCGAGGTCGTCGAATGCCGTGGGATCGATGAGCCAGGTGCCGCCACCACGGCGAAAGAACTGGACCAGGTAGGCCCGTTGGCCGTACTTAAACCCCGATGCCCGCTCGGCGTCCACGGCGAGCGGGCCGGTGCCCCGCGACAGCGCGTCAGCAGCGCGGTCGAGGTCGGCGGACGTCGACACGACCGGGGGGATGCCCTCCAGGAGCTCGACGGAGGGAAGCTCGGGCGCGTCCTCGCGAATCGTGTCGGGGTCGTCTGCGGAAGTCACGATGGCGGTCTCAGGCGCCCCGGCGCGGGGGTGCCAAGGCCGAAACCCCCGGAGGCAGGGGCAGCAGGCCGGCCGCCTGGGCCAGGGCTGCCGCCCACGCCTGCGCCTCGAGGCCCATGTCGCCGGGATCGCCCAGGGGTGTCCACGAGGCTCGAATCTCGATGGACCCGGTCACGTCACGCTCACCGAGGGCGCCGAATGACTCGCTCATGACGCGGGTCACTGTGCCGCCCAGCGCCGTGCGGGGTCCACCCTCGGCCTCCAGGGCCTCAAGCAGCCATGCCCAGGCGACCCCGGTGAGCAGCGGATCCGTGGCGAGGTCAGGCTCGAGGAGAGCGCGGAGGAAGACCACGGCTCTGAAACTCCCCTCCCAGGCGTCGACGCCATCCGGGTCATGAAGGAGTATGAAGCGGCCGGAGGCCAATTCCTCATCGTCTTCGACGAAGTCGGCAGTGAGAGCCACGGCGTGTGGGGCCAGGCGCTGTGGGGCAGGCCCCTCATCGATGGTGAGTTCAGGTCGGAACCGCACCGCGCGCAGGCTTGCGAGCGCCTGATCGAAGGTGTCGGCGCCCGTGCTCACCTTGGCAGGGTACGACGGGGTGGGAGCCAGCAGGTGCTCCCACGCCGCGCCGCCTCCGGTTGTCCTACGCGGTCTCCCGGGGGCCGTCGTCGAGCACGAGGCACACGCTGTTGATGCAGTAGCGCAGATCCGTCGGAGTGTCGTATCCCTCGCCCTCGAAGACGTGACCGAGGTGGCTGCCACACGAGGCACAGCGCACTTCTGTCCGGAGCATGCCATGGGTGCGGTCCTCGATCTCGATCACGTGGTCGCCCGCGAGGGGAGTGAAGAACGACGGCCACCCGCAGTGGGAGTCGAACTTCGTGTCGGAGCGGAAGAGCTCAGCGCCGCAGGCGCGGCAAGCGTAGGTGCCCTGCGTCTTCGTCTCGACGTACTCCCCGCTCCAGGCGGGCTCGGTGCCGGCGCCCCGGAGCACGGCGTACTCCACCGGGGTGAGGCGGTCGCGCCATTCCTCCTCGCTTCGGGCAGCGGGGTAGGGGGCACCGTCGGGGCGAGTGGGCTCTACAGTCGGCATGGCGCCAGATTAGGCGCGCAGGCAGGGGTCGGCTACCCGGGACCGAAGGGATGCACGATGAGCGACATGCTCGATATCCGCGGCTCTTGGTTGAGCACCGAGGCGCTTGAGCAGGCCCGGGAGCGCTTGCCGATCGTCTACGTCGAGGCGGTCCCCGTGCGCGTGGACTCCTGGGGGTCGATCACGGCGGTGGGGCTGCTCCTGCGGGCCATGCCGGACGGATCCATCAGTCGTGCCCTGGTGTCGGGGCGTGTCCTCTACGGCGAGCGTCTCCGCGAGGCGCTACTGCGCAACATCGAGAAGGACCTGGGACCCATGGCCCTGCCCAGGCTGCCTCTGGATCCGGCACCCTTCACCGTGGCCGAGTACTTCCCGGACCCTGCGGTCACGGGCTACCACGACCCACGCCAGCATGCCGTCAGCCTGGCCTATGTCGTGCCCTGCGACGGGGACTGCGCCCCCAGCCAGGAAGCCCTCGACCTCACCTGGGTGGCGCCGCAGGAGGCCGCCTCCGAGTCCTTCCAGGCGGAGATGACCGGGGGGCAGGGCCGGCTCGTGCGCCTCGCTTTGGCCTACGCCGGCCAGCTCGACTGAGCTCAGGCTGACCCGAAGTCGGGCGCCCGCCCGGCAGCCTTGGCGAGCAGGGCTTCGGCGAGATCCGGACCGCGGAAGGACGCGCGCATCAGGCTGAGGCTCTGCGTGATGCTCTCGTCGCGTGTCTCTTGGTCGGCAGCCGAGAGTTGCTGCTTGATCGTCGCGAGGGATCGAGGCGAGCAGTGGGCGGCGACATCGCGCGCCCACGACATGGCTGCCCCGACGACATCGTCGTGGACTCCCTGGACGAGACCGATGCGCTCGGCCTCAGCTGCGTCGAGGGAGCGCCCACTGAGGAGGATCTCGGCGGCGCGCTGACGCCCGATCATACGCGGGAGGAGCCAGGCGACGCCGTACTCCGCGACGAGCCCGAGTCGGCTGAATGCCGAGATGAAACGGGCGCTGGGCGAGGCGAAACAGACGTCACCGGTGAGAGCGATGACAAAGCCCAGGCCTGCGGCGGGGCCGTTGACAGCCATAACGACCGGGATGCTCACGTCGAGTGCGCCCGTGGGGAGGTTCTCGGGTCTCGTCTCTGACACGAATCCCTCGAGTGCTTCGGGTCCCATAGCCAGGACGGACAGGTCG
>CAZLMT010000005.1:29177-45108 GCA_964560615.1 uncultured Actinomyces sp. | reverse complement strand
GGGACCTTTCTCTTGGAGTCCGCAGAACACGGCCGGGCCTACTCCCGGTTCTCCTTCATCGGTGTTCGCAGCAGCGCCCTCCTCACCGAGCGGGACGGCACCGTGGCCTGGTGGGGCACGCCACCGCACGATGTCCCCCACGAGGGCGACCCCCTGGCGGCACTCCGCGCCACGGTCGATCTCCTGCGCACCGATCGCCCCGAGGGTCTGCCACCCCTGACCGGAGGCATGGTCGGCTACCTGTCCTACGACGCGGTGCGCCGGTGGGAGCGCGTCGCGGATGGCAATCCTGACGAGCTTCACGTGCCTGAGCTCGGTTTCCTGCTCGCCACGGATCTCGCCGTGCTCGATCACGCTGATGGCACCGTGCTGCTCATTGCCAATGCCGTCAACGTCGACAACACCGACCGCCGGATCGATGAGGCATGGCACGACGCCATTGGCCGACTCGATGCCATGGAGCGCGACCTCGAGTTGCCGGCTCCGTCCACGGTCGCCACGTACGACCCCGAGGCGACGACCGAGGTGGTCGATCGCACGACGTCGGAGGATTTCCGGCGCAGTGTGCAGGAAGCGCAGGAGCTGATCCGGGCCGGTGACGCCTTCCAGGTGGTCGTCTCGCAGCGCTTCGATGCGCACTGCCGCGCAAGTGCCCTGGATGTCTATCGCGTCCTGCGAGTGACCAACCCGAGCCCCTACATGTATCTCCTGCGCATCCCGCGCGTCGACGGCGAGGGGGTGGACTTCGACATCGTGGGTTCGTCACCCGAGGCGCTCGTGACCGTGCACGAAGGGCGGTGCCGGGTGCACCCGATCGCGGGCACTCGGCCGCGCGGAGCCACCGCGGAGGAGGATGCCGCACTTGTCGACGACTTGCTCGCCGACGACAAGGAGCGCGCCGAGCATCTGATGCTCGTCGACCTGGGGCGCAATGACCTCGGCCGTGTCTGCCTGCCCGGTTCTGTCGAGGTGGTGGAGTTCATGCAGGTCGAGCGCTACTCCCACGTGATGCACATCGTCTCGACCGTGGTCGGCGCGCTCCAGCCGGGCAGCACGGCGCTCGATGCGCTCGTGGCCACCTTCCCGGCCGGCACGCTCTCGGGTGCTCCCAAGCCTCGTGCGATGTCGATCATCGATGACCTGGAGCCAGCTCGACGCGGGCTCTATGGCGGCGTGGTGGGCTACGTCGACTTCGCCGGTGATCTCGACACCGCGATCGCCATCCGCACCGCGCTCATCCGGGGGGACCAGGCCCACGTGCAGGCCGGCGCGGGGGTTGTCGCTGACTCCGATCCCGCCTCCGAGGACGCGGAGTGCCGGGCCAAGGCAGCCGCCGTCCTGCGTGCCGTGGCCATCGCGGGCACCCTGCGCGGGATAGGTGAGCGATGACGTCGCCCGGCCGTCGATTCGGGGGCGTCGTCGTCGTGCTTCTCGTTGCTTCCTTCGGCGTCTTGGTGTCGTACGGCGCGACGTGGGCCGTGGCCGTCGTGCCGGTCTTCGCTGGCGCCGACGGGGGCGCGACCCCAGGACGCGAGGTGAGCCTCACGGGGCGTGATCTTGCACCACTCGGAGCCGCCATGGGGTGGGTCGGCCTTGCGGCCATCGCGGGACTGCTGGCCACGCGCACGTGGGGGCGTCGCATCACGGGCTTCGTCCTCGTCCTCGCTGGCGGTGCCGCGGGTGTCACAGGTCTGGCCTTCGGCTTGACGGAGGCGGCGACCGGGGGCGGTGGCACCTTCGTCGCGGCGGCGCTCGGAGACGCCGCGGAGCAGGCCACCACCGAGGTCTCGGTCACCGCGTGGTGGCTGCCCGCCACCGTGTCGGGCCTGGCCATGCTCGCGTGCGGGCTCCTCACCGTCGTCGACGGTCCCGCGTGGCCGCGACTCGGCGCGCGATACTCCCGACCGGACGCAGCCACCGGGGCGCCGAGCGCCGCCGCAGCCTGGGACGCGCTCGACCGAGGGGAGGACCCCACGCTGGGCGACGAGCCGAGCGCTCCATCCGATTCGGGCCCTGGTTCAATGGGGAGCGCGGCATCCGATTCGATCGGAAGCGCGGCATCCGATACTCGGGCAGAGGAGGAGCGATGAGCGCCGGCAGTCACGGTTCCACCCCCGCGGCATGGACCCTGGTCGTCCTCGTGACCCTGGGCGTCACCGTGTCCACCGTAGGACTCGTCGTCGGTCAGTGGCCCGTGTTCTGGGCTGGTGTCGGCATCGCCGCGATCGGCGCGATCGTCGGTGGCGTCATGAAGGCTGCCGGACTCGGCAAGCCCCGTCAGCACGCCTCCTGACGCCGCTCTGGCATCCCACGAGACGCCCCTTTGGCCCCCGTCGATCGCCGGCCGCTCATCCTCATCGTCGAGGACGAAGCTCCCATCGCGGACGTCCTTCGGCTCTACCTCGACCGAGCAGGCTATGACGTCGCCGTCGAGGCGGACGGTCTGAGAGGTCTCGCGGCTGTCCGAGACAGGCATCCCGATGCGGTGATTCTCGACGTGGGACTCCCCGGTATCGATGGGACCGAGATCTGTCGGCGCATGCGCGCCGAAGACGACTGGACCCCTGTCCTCTTCTGTACCGCCAGGGATGACGAGGTCGATCGCGTCCTCGGGCTCGAAATGGGCGGAGACGACTACATCACGAAGCCCTTCAGTCCGCGTGAGGTCGTCGCGAGGGTCAAGGTCGCTCTTCGACATGCGCGGTCCCCCGAGACAGGCGACCATCTCGCACTCGGCCGGGTGTCGCTGAATCGGAGCACGCGACGCGTCACCGTCGATGGCGACGAGGTGGCCCTGACCGCCACGGAATTTGACCTCCTCGCCTACCTCATGGGGCGTCCCGGACGCGTCATCACACGTGACCATTTGCTTGAAGAGGTCTGGGGTTACGCCGCCATCGTGGGCACGCGCACCGTCGACGTGCACATCGCGCAGGTGCGCGCCAAGCTCGGCGACGCGAGTCCTATTCGCACTGTCCGCGGCGTGGGCTACTCCGCGGAAGTCGCGTGAAGCGCCTGCGGATCCTTCCCGCGACCGTGCTCCTCGCGGTCGCGGTGGCCACCATCGCAGCCGTCGTGGCCGCCCTCGTCTCGCTGCCGCTCATCCGCAGCAATGCCGAGGCCCTCGCCACGGCCGAACTCGCTCGCCTCGCCGACCTCACGGCGACCGCGCTCCGCGTGGATCCCCAGGGCCGCTACATCCTGCCCCCGCGCGTGGCGGGCGTGCTCGAAGTCGAGCAGGTGACGGCCTACGTCGTGGGCCCGGGTGCTTCGGAACTGCCCGAGGGGGTGACCCCCGATGACGTCGCGGCGGTCACGACCGGCGACAGCGTGGAGACCCGGGTCGACACCCAGGCTGGTGCGGTGCTCGTCGTGGGGCGTCCCTACGAACCCGGCATCGGCGTGATCTTGGTCCAGCCCTCCTCGGTCGCCGGCGGCACCGCCACCGAGGTCATCGCGCGACTCCTCATCGCGCTGGTCATCGGCCTTGCCATCGCGGTGGCGATTGCGCTTGCCGCGGGTGCGTGGCTCACGACTCCACTGCGCAGGGCTGCCGACGCCGCGCTCAGACTTGGCAGAGGGGAGCGCGGCATCCACGTGCGGCCCGAGGGTCCGGCCGAGGTGGCCGACATGGCCGATGCCCTCAATCGCCTCGCCGCGGCGCTGGCGATCTCCGAAGGGCGCCAGCGGGAGTTCCTGCTCTCGGTGTCGCATGAGCTGCGCACTCCCATCACCTCCGTCCGCGGCTACGCCGAGGCACTCGCGGACGGTCTTGTCGACGGCGACGACATCGCGCGCACGGGGGCCGTCATGGCCGCGGAGACGGAGCGCCTCGATCGGCTCGTGAGCGATCTGCTCGACCTCGCTCGGCTGCGCGCGGACGACTTCGTCATCGAATGCGTCGACGTCGATCTGGGCGCGATGCTGGCGGATGCCTCGGAGGTCTGGGCCGATCGCTGCCAGCGAGCGGAGGTCCGTCTCGAGGTCGACCTGCCTGCAGAGCCCATCGTCGTGCGTGCCGATCCCCTCAGGCTCCGGCAGGTGATCGACAACCTTGCGGAGAACGCCCTTCGCGTCGTGCCGTCGGAGGGGGTGATCGCGATGGTGGGTCGCGTGGAGGAGGGCTGGGGCGTGCTGGAGGTGCGCGATTCGGGCCCGGGGCTCGCGCCCGACGACATGGACGTCGCCTTCGAGCCCGGGATCCTGCACGAGAGGTATCGAGGGCTCCGTCCTGTCGGCACGGGGCTCGGACTCGCCCTTGTGGGCCGACTTGCCGCGGGCATGGCCGGGTGGGCACGTGCGAGCACCGCTCCCGAGGGGGGTGCTTCCTTCTCTGTGGGAGTGCCCCTCGCAGTCCTGCCTCCGGGGTCCGGGTCGGCGTAGTCTGCCCTCATGTCCCTCGCACCGGCGCCGTCTGCGGCCGAGCCCACGGTCGACCCGCGTCCGCGCGCGCGCAGGCTCGTCGGCCCGGTGTCCGCGGCAGCGGGCGTCATCCTCGCGACCGGCTACATCCGCCTTGTCGATCCCAATCAGCCGGGCCACTATCCGATGTGCCCGACGCTGGCACTGATGGGCATCGACTGCCCCGGATGCGGTGGCCTGCGCGCGACGCATGCACTGGCGAACGGCGACATCGCCACGGCGTTCGACCACAACGCGCTCTTCGTTGTCCTCGTTCCGCTCCTGGTCGGCCTGTGGGCGGTGTGGGCATACCGCGCGTGGACGGGGGTCACCCCGGCGCGTACGCCGACGCGCGACATGGTGTCGCGCGCCGCGCCCATCATCGTGCTCGTCGTCGCCATGGCCTTCGCGGTCGTGCGCAATTTTGTGCCCTTCCTGGGCTCAGGAGCGGGCTGACGCCATTGCGTCCGGCGAGCGGGGGCCGGGTGAGCAAAGACGGCTCCCCTGTGGCACGCTGACGACGTGAATGCGCGGCGTGGGTCACGCCCAGTCAGCGGGGGTGAGCGATGACCGTCCTCGATGACATCATCGCCGGAGTCCGAGCCGACCTCGATCTGCGCATGGAGACCGTCCCGCTCGACGAAGTCAAGGCGGCAGCCGCGCGCATGCCGGCACCGCGTGATGCCGAGGGACTTCTCCGGGAGCCGGGGGTCGGCGTCATCGCCGAGGTCAAGCGCGCGAGCCCGAGCAAGGGCCGCCTGGCCGAGATCGATGATCCCGCGCAGTTGGCCCGTGACTACGAGGCCGGTGGCGCGAGGTGCATCAGCGTCCTGACGGAGCAGCGTCGTTTCGGCGGATCCCTCGACGACCTTCGCGCCGTGCGATGCGCGGTCGATATTCCGGTCCTGCGCAAGGACTTCATCGTGACGAGCTATCAGCTCTGGGAAGCCCGTGCCCATGGAGCCGATGTTGTCCTTCTCATCGTCGCTGCGCTCGACCAGAACGCGCTGGTGAGCCTTATTGAGCGCACCCGCTCGCTGGGCATGACACCCCTGGTCGAGGTCCACGAGGCCGATGAGGTGGATCGAGCCCTGGCGGCAGGAGCGACGATCATCGGGGTCAATGCGCGCAACCTCAAGACACTGGAGGTCGACCGCGGGACCTTCGCGCGGCTCGCACCGCGCATTCCCGACTCCTGCCTGCGCATCGCAGAGTCCGGCGTGCGCGATCCCCGGGACCTCATCACCTACGCCGAGGCAGGGGCTGACGCCGTGCTGGTCGGCGAGAGCCTGGCGACCTCGCCGGATCCCCGCGCCGCCGTGCACGATCTCGTCACGGCGGGTTCTCACCCGGCACTCAGAGGCACGCGTGGGTAGCACAAAGGTGGACAGCACCGAGGCGATGGGCAACGAGGCGGCACCAGGGCATTTCGGCCCCTACGGCGGTCGCTTCGTGCCGGAGGCTCTCACCGCGGCACTCGATGGACTCGAGGCCGCCTTCACCGAAGCCATGGCGGACCCGGACTTCCACGCTGAACTCGATCGCCTCCATCACACTTACACCGGTCGGCCGAGTCCGCTCACCGAGGCGGTGCGCTTTGGCCAGGAGCACTGCGGGGGTGCTCGGATCTACCTCAAGCGCGAGGACCTCAATCACACCGGATCCCACAAGATCAACAACGTCCTCGGCCAGGCCCTGCTCACCGTCCGCATGGGCAAGAAGCGCGTGATCGCAGAGACGGGGGCGGGCCAGCACGGTGTCGCCACCGCCACCGCCGCCGCCCTGCTCGGCCTGGACTGCGTGGTCTACATGGGGGAGGAAGACACCCGGCGCCAGGCGCTCAACGTTGCCCGGATGAGGCTGCTGGGCGCCACGGTCGTGCCGGTCACGGCCGGCAGCCGCACCCTCAAGGACGCGATCAACGAAGCCATGCGGGACTGGGTCGCCACCGTGGATGAGACCCACTACATCCTCGGCACCGTGACCGGCCCGAGTCCCTTCCCCACGATGGTGCGCACCTTCCAGTCCATCATCGGGCGAGAGGCCCGCGATCAGATCCTCGAAGCCACCGGTCAGCTCCCCGATGCGGTTGCCGCGTGCGTCGGCGGGGGATCCAACGCCATGGGCATCTTTGCGGCGTTCCTTGATGATCCGACCGTCGCGCTCTGGGGATTCGAGGCGGGCGGTGACGGCGTGGAGACAGGCCGTCACGCGGCTCGGTTCGCAGGCGGGGCACCGGGAGTGCTCCACGGTGCGCGCACCTACGTCATGCAGGACGAGTGGGGGCAGACCGTGCCCTCCCACTCGATCAGCGCCGGACTCGACTATCCGGGCGTGGGTCCCGAGCATGCATGGCTGCACGACACAGGACGCGCGCATTACGCGCCGGTCACCGACGCGGAGGCGATGGATGCCTTCGAGAAGCTGTGTCGCACGGAGGGCATCATCCCCGCGATCGAGACCGCCCATGCCCTCGCGGGCGTCATGCGCCTGGGCCATGAGCTAGGCCCGGATGCGGTGATCCTGGTCAACCTGTCCGGCCGGGGCGACAAGGACGTGGCCACCGCTGCTCGCTGGTTCGGGCTCCCAGCGGTCGACGAGGCTGCCGAGGGTCGATGACGGCTTTTGCCCAGGCCTTCGCCCGAGCACGTGCAGAGGGGCGGGCTGCCCTCATCGGCTATCTCCCCGCCGGTTTCCCCACGCGTGACGACAGCGTCCGACTCATGCGTGCGATGGTGGGCGCGGGTGTCGACATCGTCGAAGTCGGACTGCCCTATTCCGATCCGCTTATGGACGGGCCCGTCATCCAGGCGGCGGCCGATCAGGCACTGCGCGGGGGCACCACGCCGGCAGACGTGATCTCCATTGCCGGCGAGGTCGCGCAGTCAGGAGCGGCGACCGTGGTGATGTCCTATTGGAACCCGGTCGAGCGATTCGGTGTCGATGCCTTCGCCCGGGACCTCGCCGCTGCGGGCGGGTGCGGGGTCATCACTCCCGATCTCACCCCCGAGGAGTCCGCTGACTGGGCGGCTGCCACATCGGCGTACGGCATCGACCGCATCTACCTCGTCGCTCCGTCGAGCACCGACGACAGGCTGCGCGTCGTGAGCGACGCGTGCTCCGGCTTCGTCTACGCCGCGTCCACCATGGGCGTGACCGGTGCGCGGACCTCGGTCTCGGGTGCCGCCGAGTCACTCGTCGCACGTGTGCGGCAGGTGACTGATCTCCCCGTCGCCGTGGGTCTGGGCGTCTCGACGGGGGAGCAGGCAGCGGAGATCGCCGCCTATGCCGACGGGGTGATCGTGGGCTCGGCCTTCATCCGCCTCGTGCTCGACGCCCCGGGGATCGACGAGGCCGAGCGGGCCGTGGCCGGCCTGGCCGGGGAACTCGCGGCCGGGGTGCGGCGTCGCAGGATCGACGCCGGGCCCGTAACGTAGGGGCGCGGTCGCCCGCCCGTCGGGGCGGCGTACAACGGAGGTTGAGAGCGAGCATGGCGAAGGACAGGGAGTCCAAGAGCACCCGCGACAAGGCCGCTGCGGCCAGGGCCGAGCAGGTGGCCCGGGAGAAGCGTCGCGAGCGCACAGTCCGGATCATCGGCGCCGTCGGCGTCGTCGTGGTGGTCGTGCTCATCATCGGCCTCGCGGTCGTCGTGCCGCGACTGTCGGGAGACTCCTCGGCCAACGGCGGCACGCCGATGCCGGCGCCCGACCCCAACGCTGCCGTCCCGACCGGTGTCTACGGCGCCGATGGTGTCGCGCCGTGGGGCGTGCCTGTCGGGGATGCGCCGGAGACCTCACCGCTGCTCGAGATCTGGGAGGACTTCCAGTGCCCCGCCTGTGGTTCCCTCGAGGAGCTCAACGGCGCGGGCATCCAAAGTCTCGGCCTGGACGGCAAGGTCCGCCTGGTGTGGCGTCCGACCGCCTTCCTCGACAACAACCTCGGCAACAACTCCTCCGCTGCCGCGATCAACGCCTGGGGCTGCGCCATCGACGCAGGCAAGACGGTCGAGTACCACGACGCGATCTTCATGAATCAGCCGACGGTCGAGGGCGAGGGCTGGACCAATGAGCAGTTCGTGTCCTTCGCCGAGCAGGCGGGGATCACCGGCGTGCCCTTGGAGCAGTTCAACGACTGCCTCACGAGCAACCGCTACCTCGGCTGGGCCGCCAACTCCACGCAGGCCTTCTACGACGGCAACGTCGAGGGCACTCCGCGCGGCTACCTCAACGGCACGGCGATCGACGGTGCCCAACTGGCCGACCAGGCGACCTTGGAGAAGCTCGTCGAGGAGGCAGCGGCCGCCCAGTAGGCGAGCCCGCTGTCGATTCTCGTGGACATCCTCGCGTCCATCCCGAGCCCGAGCCAAGGGACGTGGAATCTCGGCCCGCTCCCGCTGCGCGCCTACGCCCTGCTCATCATCGCGGGGATCATCGTCGCGATTGTCGTGGGCTCACGGCGTTACGTCGCACGGGGCGGCAGCGCGGGGGTCATCGGCGACATCGCCCTGTGGGCTGTCCCCTTCGGCATCATCGGCGGTCGGCTCTACCACGTCATCAGCGACTGGCAGCTCTACTTCTCGCCCGGGGGGACCGGCATCGTCGGCGCGCTCCGCATCTGGGATGGCGGGCTCGGGATCTGGGGTGCTGTCGCCCTCGGCGGACTCGGTGCGTGGATCGGCGCACGTCGCCTCGGCGTGGCCCTTCCTCCCATCGCTGACGCGATCGCCCCGGGCATCGCGCTGGCCCAGGCCATCGGTCGCTGGGGCAATTGGTTCAACCAGGAGCTCTTCGGTGCGCCGACCACCCTGCCCTGGGGTCTGGAGATCGCACCGCAGTACCGGCCCGAGGGCTACGCCGACTATGCGACGTTCCATCCCACCTTCCTCTACGAGTCGCTCTGGATGGTCGGCGTCGCACTCGTCCTCATCTGGGCCGACAAGCGCTTCCGGATGGGGCACGGCCGAGTCTTCGCGCTCTATGTATTGCTCTACTGCCTGGGCCGCGTGTGGATCGAGTACCTCCGCATCGACACCGCCAACACCGTCCTCGGCCTGCGCCTCAACATCTGGACGTCGGTCCTGGTGGGCATCGGTGCCCTCGTCTACCTCATCGTGTCGGCGCGCATGCGGCCCGGACGCGAGGAGGTCCAGCCGCCTGCGAAGTACCTCGAGCGCGAACAGCTCGAGCAGATCCGCGAGTCCAAGGCCACTCCTAGGGAGGCGGCCAAGGTCACCGAGGTCGCTCCCGAGCAGTCGCCTGCGGCGGGCGACATTCCACCAGGCGACGAGCCTTCCTCACCCGAAGGGCAAGGTGACCGGTCGCCCTGACCGGTCATCGGGTGCCTCCCGGTCGCTCCTGCTAGGGTCCTGCGCACGGGCCAACGGCGTCCCGTCACCACCCCGCACGAGCGGGGTGACCGACGTGGAGGTGTGGCCCGTTGTCTGTTCACCGGATGCCGTTCTCGGCGATTCCCCCTGCCCAGGGTCTCTACGACCCCGCGGCTGAGCATGATGCCTGCGGTGTTGCCTTCGTCGCGACCCTGACCGGGCAGCCCTCCCACGAGATCGTCGCGCTCGGCCTCACAGCACTGCTCAACCTCGACCACCGTGGCGCCTCGGGTGCCGAGCCTGACTCCGGCGACGGCGCGGGCATCCTCGTCCAGGTCCCCGACCGATTCCTCCGGCGCGTCATCGGTGATCGTCTCCCGCCCGCGGGGGAGTACGCCGTGGGCATGGCCTTCCTCCCCGATGACGATGACGTGGAGTCGGCCACGCGTGCGCGGATCGATCAGATCGCTGGCGAGGAGGGGCTGGAGGTCGTCGCCTGGCGCGATGTGCCGACCAATCCCTCAGGGCTTGGAGCCACTGCCCGCAGTGTCATGCCGCGATTCCAGCAGCTGGTCGTGCGTGCTTCGGGAGCGCTGCTGTCCGGGCTCGATCTCGACCGCCGCGCCTTCTGCCTGCGCAAGCGCGCGGAGCATGAGACCGACGTCTACTTCCCCTCCCTGTCGAGTCGCACGCTCGTCTACAAGGGCATGCTCACGACACACCAACTCGGTGAGTTCTTCCCCGACCTCTCCGATCCGGACGTGGAGTCCGCGCTTGCCTTGGTGCACTCGCGATTCAGCACCAACACCTTCCCCTCCTGGCCCCTCGCGCACCCCTACCGACTCATCGCCCATAACGGCGAGATCAATACGGTCAAGGGCAATCGCAATTGGATGCGCGCCCGCGAGGCCATGCTCGCCTCGGATGTCATCCCGGGCGATATCGCGCGACTCTCTCCGATCTGCACGCCGGGCGGCAGCGACTCCGCATCCTTCGACGAGGTCCTCGAGCTCCTTCACCTGGGCGGCCGCTCACTGCCCCATGCGGTGCTCATGATGATCCCGGAGGCGTGGGAGAACGACGTCGACATGGATCCGGCGCGGCGGGCCTTCTATGAGTACCACTCCACGGTGATGGAAGCCTGGGACGGTCCCGCCAACGTGTCCTTCACGGACGGCACTCTGATCGGCGCGGTCCTCGATCGCAATGGCCTGCGCCCGGGACGCTTCTGGGTGACCGACGATGGCCTCGTCGTCCTCGCCTCCGAGGCAGGTGTCCTCGATCTCGATCCTGCGTCCATCACGCGCAAGGGCAGGCTCCAGCCGGGACACATGTTCCTCGTGGACACGGCTGCCGGTCGGATCGTCGAGGATTCGGAGATCAAGGCGTCTCTCGCTGATGCCGAGCCCTACGCCGAATGGCTCCACGGTGGTCTGGTGCACCTCGAGCTCCTGCCCGATCGTGAGCACATCGTGCATCCGACGGCGTCGGTCGCTCGCCGCCAGCAGACATTCGGCTACACCGAAGAGGAATTGCGCCTGATCCTGTCGCCCATGGCGGTCAGTGGCGCGGAGCCGATCGGCTCGATGGGCTCGGATACGCCGGTGGCGGCCTTGTCCGCGCGCCCGCGGCTTCTCTTCGACTACTTCCAGCAGGCCTTCGCGCAGGTCACGAATCCGCCACTCGACGCCATCCGCGAGGAGATCGTCACCTCCCTCTCCACCGTCATCGGTCCGGAGGGCAACCTGCTGGAGGTGACCCCCGCACACTGTCGCCAGGTGGTCCTGCCCTTCCCCATCATCGACAACGACGAGCTCGCCAAGATCCTCCACATCAATTCGGATGGCGACATGTCAGGCTTCGCCGCAGCCAAGGTGTCGGGGCTATACGACATCGACGGCGGCGCGGCAGCGCTCGAAGCGCGCCTCGAAGAGATCTTCGAAGAGGTCGATGCCCTCATCGAGGCCGGGATTCGCTTCATCGTCTTGTCGGACCGTGACTCCACCACCGACCTCGCACCGATCCCCTCGCTCCTGCTCTGCTCGGCCGTGCACCACCACCTCGTCCGCCGCAAGACCCGCACCCAGGCGGCCCTCATCGTGGAAGCCGGAGACGTGAGAGAGGTCCACCACGCGGCACTTCTCGTCGGGTACGGCGCGGCCGCGATCAACCCCTATCTCGCCATGGAATCCGTCGAGGACCTCGTGTACCGCGACATCCTCACCAAGGTCACGCCCGAGAAGGCCGTGCGCAATCTCGTGAAGGCCCTGGGCAAGGGGCTCCTCAAGGTCATGTCCAAGATGGGCGTCTCCACGGTGTCCTCCTACCGGGGGGCACAGATCTTCGAGGCGGTGGGCCTCTCGCACGAACTCGTGGAGCGGTACTTCACCGGCACGGTGTCGCGCCTGGGAGGAGTCGGTCTGGACGTGATTCATGCCGAGGTGCAGGCGCGCCATGACGTCGCCTACCCGCCCAGCGGTATCTCGCCGGCGCATCGCCGCCTCGAGGTAGGCGGCGAGTACCAGTGGCGCCGTGAGGGCGAGCCCCACCTCTTCGACCCCGAGACGGTGTTCCGGCTGCAGCACGCCACCCGCGAGAAGCGCTACGACGTCTTCCGCGAGTACACCGACCACGTGGACGACCAGAGTCGACGGCTCATGACCCTGCGGGGGCTCTTCCAGCTGCGCGCGGGAGAGCAGGGTCCCGTGGCCCTCGAGGAGGTCGAGCCCGTCGAGCAGATCCTGCGACGGTTCTCGACCGGCGCCATGTCCTATGGCTCAATCTCGCAGGAGGCGCACGAGACCCTCGCCATCGCGATGAACCGCATCGGCGCCAAGTCCAATACCGGCGAGGGAGGCGAGGATCCGGAGCGCTACCTGCCCCTGGCCAACGGTGACTCCAAGCGCTCCGCGATCAAGCAGGTGGCCTCCGGACGCTTCGGTGTGACGAGTGAGTACCTCGTCAACAGCGACGACATCCAGATCAAGATGGCGCAGGGAGCCAAGCCGGGGGAGGGCGGGCAGCTGCCCGGCCACAAGGTCTATCCGTGGGTGGCCAAGACACGTCACTCGACGCCAGGAGTCGGCCTGATCTCACCTCCGCCGCACCACGACATCTACTCGATCGAGGATCTTGCGCAGCTCATCCATGATCTCAAGAACGCGAATGATCGCGCGAGAATCCACGTCAAGCTCGTGTCCGAGGCCGGCGTAGGCACTGTGGCGGCAGGAGTGGCCAAGGCGCACGCCGACGTCATCCTCATCTCCGGACACGACGGCGGCACGGGGGCCTCCCCGCTCACCTCGCTCAAGCACGCCGGCACTCCCTGGGAGCTCGGCCTCGCAGAGACGCAGCAGACACTGCTCCTCAACGGCCTCCGCGACCGCGTGGTGGTGCAGACGGACGGCCAGCTCAAGACAGGCCGCGATGTCGTCATTGCCGCGCTGCTCGGGGCAGAGGAGTTCGGCTTCGCCACCGCTCCGCTCGTCGTGATGGGCTGCATCATGATGCGCGTGTGCCATCTGGACACCTGCCCGGTCGGGGTGGCCACTCAGAATCCTGAGCTGCGCGCGCGATTCACCGGATCGCCTGAGTTCGTCGTGAACTTCTTCGAGTTCATTGCCGAGCAGGTGCGTGAGCACCTCGCGGCGCTTGGCTTCCGCAGCCTCGATGAGGCGATCGGTCGGGTGGACATGATCGATGTCGTCCCCGCCGTCGATCATTGGAAGGCCAGTGGGCTCGACCTCACCCCCATCCTCCATGATCCGGGTGTGCCGGGGCCGCGGCGTTGCGTCACCTCCCAGGACCACGGCCTCGATCAGGCCCTCGACCGCGAGCTCATCTCGCTCTGTGCTCCCGCTCTCGATTCGGGTGAGCCGATTCGCGCCCGCCTGCCCATCCGCAATGTCCACCGCACCGTCGGGACCATGCTCGGCGCGGAGGTCACCCGGCGCCACGGCGGCGACGGCCTCCCGGAGGGGACGATCGATCTCACCTTCATCGGATCTGCCGGACAGTCCTTCGGGGCCTTCCTGCCGAGGGGAGTGACCTTGAGGCTGGAGGGTGACAGCAACGACTATGTGGGCAAGGGGCTCTCGGGCGGCTGCCTGGTCCTGCGCCCGGATCACGCCGCGCCGTTCTCGGCCGAGGCCAACATCATCGCGGGCAATGTGATCGGCTACGGCGCCACCTCCGGCGAGATCTTCATCCGCGGAGCCGTGGGCGAGCGATTCGGCGTACGCAACTCGGGGGCAACCCTCGTGGTCGAGGGGGTGGGGGACCATGCCTGCGAGTACATGACCGGTGGCCGTGTCGTCATCATCGGCCCGACAGGTCGCAACCTCGCGGCGGGCATGTCGGGGGGTGTCGCGTACGTGCTCGATCTCGACGTCGAGCGCGTCAACCCCGAGATGGTCGACCTCGAGCCGCTCACATCGGATGACGTGGAGATCGTCCGCGGACTCCTCGCCCGTCACCTCGAGGAGACGGGCTCCTCCGTGGCCCGCAGCATCCTCGACGACGATGACTTCGGGCGCTTCACGCTCGTCATGCCGCGCGACTACCGTCGTGCGCTCGAAGCCCAGCGCAGGGCGATCCTGGAGGGTCGCGATCCTGCCGAAGCCGTGATGGAGGCGACCCGTGGCTGATCCTCGTGGATTCCTCAATACCTCCCGAGAGACTCCCCATCGGCGGCCCGTCGACGTCCGCATCTTGGACTGGCGCGAGGTGTACGAGCCCTTTGCCGCGGATCGCCTGCGCGATCAGGCCGGGCGATGCATGGACTGCGGCATTCCGTTCTGTCACAACGGCTGCCCGCTCGGCAACCTCATCCCCGAGTGGAATGACCTCGTGTGGCGGGATGACTGGCGCGCCGCTGCTGAGCGCCTGCACGCCACCAACAACTTCCCGGAGTTCACCGGCCGGCTGTGTCCCGCGCCGTGCGAGACCGCCTGCGTGCTCGGCATCAACTCGGATGCCGTGACCATCAAGCAGGTCGAGGTCTCCATCATCGATCGGGCGTGGGACTCAGGGTGGGTGCAGCCCCAGCCGGCCGACATGTCCACCGGCAAGGCGGTCGCCGTCGTTGGCTCCGGGCCGGCGGGTCTCGCTGCGGCCCAGCAGCTCGCGCGCTCCGGCCACACCGTGGTCGTGTACGAGCGCGCCGACCGCATCGGCGGCCTCCTCCGCTATGGGATCCCCGAGTTCAAGATGGAGAAGGCCCATCTCGACCGTCGCCTGCGCCAGATGGTCCAGGAGGGCGTCAAGTTCCGCCCCGGTGTCGAGGTCGGTGTGGACGTGACGATGGGGGACCTGCGCAAGAGATACGACGCCATCGTCCTCGCGGTGGGCGCGACGCAGTGGCGCGACCTGGCCATCCCCGGCCGAGACCTTGTCGGCGTCTACCAGGCCATGGAGTTCTTGCCGGGCGCCAACCGTGTCCAGGAGGGTGACATCGATGTTGCCCCGCTCGACGCTGCCGGCAAGCACGTCGTCATCATCGGAGGCGGTGACACTGGAGCAGATTGCCTGGGCACAGCGCACCGCCAGGGTGCCGCGTCGGTCACCCAGCTCGAAATCCTGCCGACACCTCCCGAGTCGCGACCCCAGGGACAGCCGTGGCCTACCTATCCCATGACCTATCGCGTGTCGAGTGCTCACGAGGAGGGGGGAGAGCGCGTATTCGCGGTGTCGACGGAGGAGTTCGTCGGCACCGGCGGCACGCTGGAGGGCCTGCGCATCGTCGACGTCGAGTGGCGCGACGGGCGGCCGGCCCCCGTCGAAGGGAGTTCGCGCGTGCTGCGCGCCGATCTGGTCTTCCTGGCCATGGGGTTCACCGGCCCTGAGACGGCGGTATTCGGCGAAGACCTGGGTCTGGACCTCGACGACCGCGGAGCGCTCGTGCGCGCGGACGACTACTCGACGTCGGTCGAGGGGGTCTTCGTCGCGGGCGACGCAGGTCGCGGGCAGTCCCTCATCGTGTGGGCCATCGCGGAGGGCCGCGCCGCGGCGGCATCCGTGGATCGCTTCCTCACGGGTGAGACCAACCTCCCCTCGCCCATTCCCGCGTCGGCGCGACCCCTTACGGTGTAGACCCACCGCTCACCGCCCCCACCGCGATCAAGAGGAGCAGCATGCGCCGCGCGAAGATCGTCGCCACCCTCGGGCCCGCGACGAGCTCCTACGAGGCGATCATGGGCCTGGTCG
>CAZLMT010000005.1:26879-29167 GCA_964560615.1 uncultured Actinomyces sp. | reverse complement strand
GATGCGGGCATGGACGTCGCTCGACTCAATCTGAGCCACGGGACCTACGCCGACCACAGCGCGGTCTACGACAGCGTGCGGCGGGCGAGTGACGCATCGGGACGGGCCATCGGCATCCTTGTCGACCTCCAAGGCCCCAAGATCAGGCTCGGACGCTTTGCTTCCGGCCCGGTGCTCCTGAGCGCAGGCGATGCCTTCACAGTCACCACGGAGGACGTGCCGGGCGATGGCTCATGCGTGTCGACCACCTACGCCGGCCTGCCGGGCGACGTCAGCGCCGGGGACTCCATCCTCATCGACGACGGTCGCGTGGCACTTGAGGTCACCGCGGTAGACGGGCCCCGTGTCGTCACCCGCGTCGTCGAGGGAGGCCGTGTCTCGGACAACAAGGGCCTCAACCTGCCGGGTGTGGCGGTGAGCGTCCCCGCCATGTCCGAGAAGGACGTCGACGATCTGCGGTGGGCGCTGCGTGCCGGTGCCGACCTCATCGCCTTGTCCTTTGTCCGCTCCGCCGCGGACATCGCCGACGTCCATCGCGTCATGGATGAGGAGGGCGTCCGCGTCCCCGTCCTGGCGAAGGTGGAGAAGCCGCAGGCGGTCGAGAACCTCGTCGACATCGTCGCGACGTTCGACGGGGTCATGGTCGCGCGAGGCGATCTGGGCGTGGAGCTCCCGCTCGAGGCCGTACCCCTCGTGCAGAAGCGCGCTATCGAGTTGTGCCGCGTCGCTGCCAAGCCGGTCATCGTGGCGACGCAGATGCTGGACTCCATGGCGACGGCCACCCGGCCGACCCGCGCCGAGGCCAGCGATGTCGCCAATGCCGCGCTGGACGGTGCTGACGCCCTCATGCTGTCGGGGGAGACCAGCGTGGGCGAGCATCCTGCCCTCGCTGTCTCCACGATGGCGCGCATCATCGCCCACGTCGAGGACAACGCCCTCGATCGGCTCACTCCGCTACCCGCTGACCCGCCGGGATCCACCGCCCGGGCACTCACCAAGGCCGCGGTCGATGTCGCCGGAGCGGTGAGCGCCGCCAGTCTCATCCCCTTCACCGAGACTGGCTCGTCCGCGCGCCTCATCGCTCGCTGGCGAGCTCCCGCGCCCATCCTCGCCTTCACGCCCAACCCGCGGGTGCGCAGCCAACTCGCGCTGGTGTGGGGGGTCGAGACCTTCCTGGTCCCGTCCGTGACGCACACCGACGACATGGTCGTGCAGGTCGACCGGGCCCTGCTCGACATCGGGCGCGTGACCTATGGGGACCGCGTGGTCATCGTGGCCGGCGTTCCCCCGGGCATCCCCGGCACGACCAACGGCATGCGCGTCCACCTGATCGGCAGCGGCGGCAAGGGCGGCGGGGTGTAGGTTCCGCCCATGTTCGATTCAGGGATGTGGGAAGCAGCACTCTTCGGCGCGGTAGCCCAATCCGCACTCGTCGTCGGTGCCCTGCTCGTCTGGAAGTTCCCCGTGCTCAAGAAGCCGGTGTACGTCGGTGCCCTCATGGCATTCGGCGCGGGCGCCGTCATCTCGGCGGTCGCGGTGGACCTGGTCGCGGTGTCCTACGACGAAGCCGGAGCCGGGCCGACGGCGATCGGCATCGGCATCGGGTGCCTCATCTACTTCGGCATCATCGCTCTCCTCGAACGCAAGGGGGACGATGAGCAGCCGGGCGAGTTCATCGAGGCCCAGGTCATTGAGGCCCAGGTCATCGAGGCCCAGGTTGTCGAGGCACAGGTCGTCGAGGGCCAGGTCATCGAGACACAGGGTCACTCCGGCGATGGGGGTGTCCACGAGCACGGTGCCACCAAGAAGGAGGCTCGCAACCTCACCATCGGCATGGTCATCGACGGCGTGCCCGAGTCTGTCGCGGTCGGCCTGACCCTCCACACGGCGAGCGTCGGCGTGTCTGCAGCGCTCGTGGGGTCGATCTTCATCGCCGCGATTCCCGAGGCCATCGGCATCGCGGCCGCTCTCCTCGCGGGTGGGATGGTGCTGGGCAAGGTGCTGCTGCGCTTCTCCCTCATCGTGGTCCTGGGCGCAGTCTTCGCCGCAGTCGGCTACTCCCTCCTGTACGGCGCCTCGGACGCCACCCAGGCCATCATCCAGTCCATCGCCGCGGGAGCCCTGCTCGTCGTCGTGATCAACGAGATGATTCCCATCGCTGTGCGCAGCGTGAAGGCCTGGGCTGGCGTGATCGGAGCGGCGGGCTTCGTCTTCTCCGCCGTGCTCACCTGGGCCGCCGGGGGTTGATCAGGGTCCACGCGCGGGGCTGCCGCCAACGTCCACGCTGA
>CAZLMT010000005.1:10706-26869 GCA_964560615.1 uncultured Actinomyces sp. | reverse complement strand
TCGCGGCCCCACCGCGAGTGTGCAGTTGCGTGCCGCAACTCGGGTGTTTCGGCGTCCGCAAGTGCACAGTCGGCGGATCGAGTGCCCCAGGATCCCGTCGGCGTGCCGGGAGGGTGGCGGGGTGGGATCCGCTAGGGTCGCGAGCGACATCCTTTAACGACCCGTCCCGTGAGGCGGGGAAGGAGGTCGGCCATGACGGCTGCCCGCACGCCCCACGAGGCTCGCGTCCTCGACTCTGATGGCATTTCGCGCATCGTCGGCCGCATCTCCCACGAGATCCTCGAGCACGCCCAGGGGGCCCGCGACCTCGTGGTGCTCGGCATCCAGACACGCGGTGTGCCCCTCGCTCAGCGCATCGCCTCGCGCATGTCCGAGATCGAAGGCGTCCCGGTGCCCGTGGGCTCACTCGACATCACGATGTACCGCGACGACCTCAGCCTGCGTGGTGCCCGCCCGCTGCACGCCACCGATGTCCCGGTCGACGGGGTCGACGGACGCCTCGTCGTCCTCGTCGACGATCTCGAGAGCCTCATCCTCCTCGATGGCGTCGTCTTCTCAGGCCGGACCGTGCGTGCCGCCCTCGATGCCCTGAGCGACATCGGCCGCCCCCGAGCCGTGCAGCTGGCGGTCCTGGTCGATCGCGGTCATCGGGAGCTGCCGCTGCGCGCCGACTATGTCGGCAAGAACATCCCCACCGCGCTGGATCAGGCCGTTCGCGTGCGCGTGAGCGAGCTCGATGGCATCGACGAGGTCGTGGTGGAGGGATGAACAAGCACCTGCTCAGTGCCGCGGACCTCTCGCGTGCCGATGCCATCTCCATCCTCGATACCGCCGCCGAACTCGCGCGCGTGACCGATCGGGCGGTCAAGAAGCTCCCCACCCTCCGTGGTCGCACCGTCGTCAACCTCTTCTTCGAGGACTCCACGCGCACGCGAATCTCCTTCGAGGCCGCGGCAAAGCGACTGTCCGCAGACGTCATCACCTTCAGCGCGAAGGGCTCGAGCGTGTCGAAGGGCGAGAGCCTCAAGGACACCGCGCTCACCCTCGAAGCCATGGGCGCTGACGCTGTGATTGTCCGGCACGGTGCGAGCGGCGCCCCGCACCGGCTGGCGCACTCGGGCTGGATCGACGGTGTCGTGGTCAATGCGGGCGACGGCACCCATGAGCATCCGACCCAGGCTCTCCTGGACGCGTTCACGCTGCGCCACCACCTGGCTGGTGGCTCCGGCGCACTCGACGGACGCCACGTGGTGATCGTGGGCGATGTCCTGCACAGCCGCGTGGCCCGCTCCAACGTACTGCTGCTGCACACGCTCGGTGCCCGCGTGACCCTCGTGGCTCCTCCCACGCTTATGCCGGTGGGCGTTGACACGTGGCCCTGCGAGGTCTCCTACGACCTTGATGACGCCCTCCCCGGTGCGGACGCCGTGATGATGCTGCGCGTCCAGGCCGAGCGCATGAACGCGGCGTACTTCCCGACCAGCAATGAGTACTCGCGGCGCTATGGCCTGGACGTGCGGCGTGCAGGCTTCCTGGCGGACGACGGGATCGTCCTTCACCCGGGTCCTATGAACCGAGGCATGGAGATCTCCGCGGAGGTCGCCGACGGTCCGAGGTCCGTCATCGTCGAGCAGGTGACCAATGGCGTCCATGTCCGGATGGCCGTGCTCTACCTGCTGCTCGGTGCCGCTGAGACGCACGAGGAGGCCGACGCATCATGACGACGATCCTGCGCCAGGTTCGCCCCTACGGCGAGGACCCGGTCGATATCTCCTGGGAGGAGGGGGTCATCACCGACATCCGTCCCGCAGCATCGGCATCCGACACCACACCGGACGCGACGGTCATCGAGGGTCGCGGCGCGATCGTGCTCCCCGGATTGGTGGACCTGCACACCCACCTGAGGGAGCCCGGTCGCGAGGATGCCGAGACGATCGCGAGCGGGACGGCCGCGGCTGCCCTGGGGGGATTCACCGCCGTGCACGCGATGGCCAACACCACGCCGGTGGCCGACACCGCCGGAGTCGTGGAGATGGTGTGGCGCCGCGGAGTGGAGGCAGGTCACTGCGATGTCCATCCCGTCGGGGCAGTGACGGTGGGGCTCGGCGGTGAGCGGCTGGCTGAGTTGGGAGCCATGGCCGACTCCGCCGCGCGCGTGCGGATCTTCAGCGATGACGGTGTCTGCGTGAGCGATCCCGTGCTCATGCGTCGTGCCCTTGAGTACGTCAAGGCCTTCGACGGCGTCATCGCCCAGCACGCCCAGGACCCTCGGCTCACCGAGGAGGCACAGATGAACGAGGGTGCGCTCTCCAGCATCCTCGGGCTCCGCGGGTGGCCCGCCGTTGCCGAAGAGTCGATCATCGCCCGCGACGTGCTCCTTGCTGAGCACGTCGGGTCGCGGGTCCACATCTGCCACCTGTCCACGAGCGGGTCCGTCGACATCGTGCGCTGGGCCAAGTCACGTGGGATCGACGTGAGCGCAGAGGTCACGCCCCATCACCTCATCCTCACGGAGGAGCTCGCGCGCACCTACGACCCGCTCTACAAGGTCAATCCGCCGCTGCGTCGTGTGGAGGACGTCCAGGCTGTCCGTGCCGGGCTTGCCGACGGCACGATCGACGCTGTCGCAACCGACCATGCCCCCCATGCGCGCGAGGACAAGGACTGCGAGTGGGCGGCGGGCGCCTTCGGGATGCTCGGGCTCGAGACCGCGCTGTCCGTCGTCATCGAGACGATGGTCGAGCCCGGATCGCTCGACTGGCGGGCGGTCGCCGATCGCATGTCCGTGCGCCCCGCGCGCATCGCGCGCCTGCGCGATCAAGGGCGGCCGATTGCCGTGGGCGAACCCGCGACCCTCGCCGTCATCGACCCCGACGCCAGATGGAAGGTCGATGCGAGCCTTTCGCCCTCTCGGAGTGCGAACTCACCCTTTGCCGACCACCTGATGCACGGCCGCGTCCTCCACACCGTGCTGCGAGGCCGCCCGACAGTGCTCGACGGGGCCCTCGCATGAACGCCCTGCTCCTCGCTGCGTCCGCCCTGACGTCCGTGCCGACGTCCGCGCCCGTGACCCAGTGGCCGCTGCGCATCCTCCTGGTCCTGCTGGTGCTGGCGGTCATCGCCCTGGTCCTCGCGGGCATGCGCGCGGGCTGGCGGAGGAGAGCGCGGGGCCAGGGGGACGTCATCGCCCCGGAGCTGCCCCCTGAGGTGCTCCCCGACATCGTGGTCGGACCCGTCGGGGGAGTCTTCGTGGGCTCGACGAACCACGGGGACTGGCTCGATCGGATCGTCGTGCACGACCTTGGCGTGCGCAGTCGAGCCGTTGCCGAGATCGGATCGTCGGGAGTGGCCCTGCGACGCGAGGGAGCGCGTGACGTCTTCATCCCGGCGAGTGGCGTGCACGGCGCGGAATTCGCCCGTGGGATCGCGGGCAAGGCATACGAGCGAGATGGGGTCCTCGTGATCACGTGGGACCTGGGTGGCAGGCTGGTGGACACAGGCTTCCGGGCGGATGTGGCAGGGGACCAGCGTCGCCTCCGTGATGCGACCCTCGGCCTCCTGGCCGAGCAGGGACGAGCAGGAGAGGGGATCCGATGACATCGCCCGCTGTCCTCGTCTTGGAGGATGGCCGTGTCTTTCGCGGACGTTCCTTCGGTGCTGTGGGTGAGGCGCTGGGTGAAGCGGTCTTCTCCACCGGGATGACCGGCTATCAGGAGACCCTGACGGATCCGTCCTACCGCGGTCAGGTCGTCGTCATGACATCACCGCACGTGGGCAATACCGGCATGAATGACGAGGATCCGGAATCGCGAAGGATCTGGGTGTCCGGCTACGTCGTCCGCGATCCCTCGCCGATCCCCTCCAACTGGCGGGCGCGTCGAAGCCTTGAGGATGAGCTGGTCGATGCGGGTGTGGTCGGCGTACGCGACATCGACACCCGAGCGCTCACGCGGCACCTGCGCGACCGCGGCGCCATGCGCGTGGGCATCTTCAGCGGCATCGCGGCAGAGGCTTCCGAGACCGAGCTCGTCGCGCGCGTCCTCGCGGCTCCGGCCATGGCCGGATGCGATCTCACCGCCGAGGTCACCGTCGCTGAGCCCTATGTCGTCCCCGCCATCGGCGAGGAGCGCTACGTCGTGGCGGCCGTCGACCTCGGGATCAAGTCCATGACCCCGCAGCGGATGGCGGAGAGGGGCATGACGGTCCACGTGCTTCCCGCGGACGTCAGCGCCGAGGAGATGCTCCTCCGCGGACGCGATGGAGTCTTCTTCTCCAATGGCCCGGGCGATCCCTCCGTGGCCGACCATGCGGTGTCCTTGGTGCGCGCGGCCCTCGAGGCCGGGCGTCCGGTCTTTGGCATCTGCTTCGGCCACCAGATGCTGGGGCGCGCACTCGGGCTCGGGACCTACAAGCTCCGCTTCGGTCATCGCGGCATCAATCAGCCGGTCCAGGATCTGGTCACGGGACGCGTGGCCGTCACCGCCCACAATCACGGCTTCGCCGTGGACGCACCGGTGGGCGAGATCTTCGAAACCCCCTTCGGCCGCGCCGAGGTGAGTCATGTCTGCCTCAACGACGGAGTGGTCGAGGGCTTGCGCTGCCTTGACGTCCCTGCCTTCAGCGTGCAGTACCACCCGGAGGCAGCGGCAGGCCCGCACGACGCCGCGGATCTCTTCGACACGTTCGCCGGGCTCATGGATCGACAGGCGGTCCGCTGATGCCTCGTCGCGACGACATTGCCTCCGTCCTGGTCATCGGCTCCGGGCCCATCGTCATCGGTCAGGCCTGTGAGTTCGACTACTCCGGCACCCAGGCATGCCGTGTCCTCAAGGCCGAGGGCATCCGCGTGATCCTCGTCAACTCCAATCCCGCGACGATCATGACCGACCCGGAATTCGCCGATGCGACGTACGTCGAGCCCATCACGCCGGCCTATGTCGAGCGCATCATCGAGCGGGAGCGCCCCGACGCCCTGCTCGCCACCCTCGGAGGCCAGACCGCTCTCAATACCGCGATGTCCCTGCATCGCTCCGGCGCTCTCGAGCGCTACGGAGTGGAGCTCATCGGCGCGGACGTCGACGCCATCGAGCGCGGGGAGAATCGTGAGCTCTTCCGCGGAATCGTGGCGGACGTGGGAGCAGAGAGCGCGCGCTCGGCGATCTGCCACAGCATCGAGGACTGCCGCGAGGCGGTCGTCAGCCTGGGGTACCCGGTCGTCGTACGCCCGTCCTTCACCATGGGCGGGGCCGGATCCGGGATTGCCTACGACGAGGCGGACCTGCTGCGCATCGCGGGCACCGGCCTCCAGGCGAGCCCCACCCACGAGGTCCTCCTCGAGGAGTCGATCCTCGGATGGAAGGAGTACGAGCTCGAGCTCATGCGCGACCGCAGCGACAACGTCGTCGTGGTCTGCTCGATCGAGAACCTCGATCCCATGGGCGTGCACACCGGTGACTCCATCACCGTCGCCCCGGCGCTCACGCTGACCGACCGCGAGTACCAGAAGATGCGCGATGTCGCGATCGACATCATCCGTGCCGTGGGCGTCGACACCGGGGGATGCAATATTCAGTTCGCTGTCAACCCACGTGATGGGCGCCTCATCGTCATCGAGATGAACCCCCGCGTCTCGCGTTCGTCCGCCTTGGCTTCCAAGGCCACCGGGTTCCCCATCGCCAAGATCGCGGCACGCCTCGCCATCGGCTACACCCTCGATGAGATCCCCAACGACATCACGCAGGAGACACCGGCCTCCTTCGAGCCGACTCTCGACTACATCGTGGTCAAGGTGCCGAGGTTCGCCTTCGAGAAGTTCCCGCAGGCCGATCCGACCCTCACCACGACGATGAAGTCCGTGGGCGAGGCGATGGCGATCGGCCGCAACTTCACCGAGGCTCTCCAGAAGGCACTGCGCTCCCTCGAGCGCCCCGATGCCGTCTTCTCCTGGCCCGCCCATCTCGATCGCGACGCGCTCATGGTCTCCATGTCGACACCGCATGATGGGCGGCTGCGCGAGGTGCAGCAGGCACTGTGGGCCGGGGCGAGCATCGATGAGGTGCACGAGGCGACGGGCATCGACCCGTGGTTCCTCGCGCAGATCGAGATCATCAACGACCTCGCCGACCGCCTGCGCGAAGCCGGGGCACTCGATCCGCCCCTCCTGGGGGAGGCCAAGCGACACGGGTTCTCGGATGCCCAGATCGCGGGGCTCCTCGGCCTGAGCGAGCAGCAGGTGCGCCAGCAGCGGCATGACTGGGGGATTCGACCGGTCTTCAAGACCGTCGACACGTGCGCGGCGGAGTTCGCCGCACGCACGCCGTATCACTACTCGGCGTACGACGATGAGACCGAGGTCGAGCCCAGTGATCGCCGCAAGGTGATCATCCTCGGTTCCGGCCCCAACCGCATCGGCCAGGGGATCGAGTTCGACTACTCCTGCGTGCACGCGTCGCTCACGCTCCGCGAGGCGGGCTTCGAGACGATCATGCTCAACTGCAATCCCGAGACGGTGTCGACCGACTACGACACCTCCGACCGTCTTTACTTCGAGCCGCTCACGCTCGAGGACGTCCTGGAAGTGGTCCACGCGGAGTCCGCGAGCGGTGAGCTCGCCGGGGTGATCGTCCAGCTCGGTGGGCAAACGCCGCTCGGCCTGGCCCAGGGCCTCCAGGACGCGGGCGTGCCCATCGTGGGCACCTCCCCGGCGGCGATCCACCTCGCCGAGGATCGGGCGGAGTTCGGCGCCCTCCTCACCCGTGCGGCACTGCCGGCCCCGCGGTTCGGGACTGCCTTCTCCTTCGAGGAGGCGAGGGACGTGGCTGACGAGATCGGCTACCCGGTCCTGGTGCGACCGTCGTACGTCCTGGGCGGGCGGGGTATGGAAATCGTCTACGACGAGCAGATGCTGCGCGACTACCTCGTGCGCGCCGCCGAGATCAACCCCCAGCATCCGGTGCTCGTCGACAGGTTCCTCGACGACGCTGTCGAGATCGATGTCGATGCGCTCTACGACGGGTACGACCTCTATCTCGGCGGTGTCATGGAGCACATCGAGGAAGCGGGAATCCACTCGGGTGACTCCGCGTGCGCGCTGCCGCCCGTGTCCCTGGGGCCACGCGAGATCGAGCGCATCCGCGAGTCCACGCGTGCGCTGGCTGAGGGGATCGGCGTGCGGGGGCTCCTCAACGTCCAGTACGCCCTGGCCGGGGGAGTGCTGCACGTCCTCGAGGCCAATCCCCGCGCCTCGCGGACCGTGCCCTTCGTGTCGAAGGCCACGGCGGTCCCGCTCGCCAAGGCTGCTGCCCGCATCATGATGGGCGAGTCGATCGCCGCGTTGCGCACCGCGGGGGTGCTCCCGGTCGAGGGCGACGGGGCGACGCTGCCACCGGGCACGCCGATCGCGGTCAAGGAAGCCGTGCTGCCCTTCGGGCGCTTCCAAGGAGTCGACATCGTGCTCGGACCCGAGATGCGCTCCACGGGCGAGGTCATGGGCATCGACATGGATTTTGGCACGGCGTTTGCCAAGTCCCAGGAAGCCGCCTACTCGGGTGGTCTGCCGACAAGCGGCCGTGTCTTCGTCTCGGTCGCTGACCGCGACAAGCGGTCCATGATCTTCCCCCTCAAGCGGCTGTCGGACCTCGGATTCGAGATCGTGGCGACGGAGGGGACCGCCGAGGTGCTGCGTCGCCACGGTCTCAAGGTGGGCTTCCTGCGCAAGCAGCGCGAGGGCACCGGCCCCGAAGGCGAGCCCACCACGGTCGACGCGATCATGGCCGGGGATATCGACCTCATCATCAACACGCCGTTCGGTGTCGGGCCCCGCCTGGACGGTTATGAGATCCGCACCGCAGCGGTCCTCAAGGGCGTGCCGTGCATCACCACGATCCAGGGTCTCGCCGCCACCGTCCTCGGGATCGAGGCCCTGCTCCCCGGTGGCGCATCGGACAAGGGCATCGGCGTACGGTCCCTCCAGGAATACGCTGAGGACCTCAGTCGAATGCGCGCCCTGGGAGGTGCCTGATGCCCGTGCAGGTCAGGGGCGAGGTCGTGTCCGTGCGGCGTGCCGGTCAGTATCACGTGCTCACGGTGACGGCGCCGGGCGTGCCCGAGGTCGCACGCCCGGGCAACTTCGCGACGCTGGCGATCGGGGACCTCGACTCGTCGGGACTGATCTTGCGTCGCGCCTTCTCCATCCATGGGGTCCAGTCACGCGGAATCTACGGCGGCACGATCGATGTCGTCATCGCAGATGCGGGACCGGGCACCCACTGGCTCATCCAGCGCCGCAGGGGCGATGTGCTCGACATCGTCGCTCCTCTCGGACGTCCCTTCTCGCTCCCGCGCGATCCCGTGTCATGTGTCCTCGTGGGCGGAGGCTACGGATCGGCGCCGCTTGTCTTCCTCGCGGAGCACCTGCGCGCGCGCGGTTGCCGCGTCGACATCGTGCTCGGGGCGTCCACGGAGGAGAAACTCTTCGGCGTCCTCGAGGCCAAGCGCATCGCGTCCACGGTGACGATCACCACCGACGACGGATCGGTCGGCGAGCGTGGACTCGTGACGGATCCCCTGCCCGGTGTCATCGAGCGCGCGGCCTCGGACGTGGTCTATGCCTGCGGCCCCATGGGCATGCTCGCAGCGGTGGCGGACGTCGCTGCCGAAGCTGGCGTGCACAGCCAGTGCGCGGTCGAGGAGTCCATGGCCTGCGGTATCGGCGTGTGCATGACCTGTGTGCTGCCGGTGATCGGCGACGACGGGATCACGCGGATGCTCCGGTCCTGCGTCGAGGGTCCCGTCTTCCGCGGTGACCGTGTGCGGTGGCAGGACGTGGGCACGATCCCGCCCGACACCCTGGGTGCTCCTGTCGCCGAGGGGAGGGATCGATGACGCGGGCTGTGGTGCGCCACGGTCATTCGGCGGCCGCGATTCCGGCTATCGACATGTCCACTCGCCTCGGCGCTGTCGGCCTGCCCAGTCCGGTGCTCACCGCCTCTGGCTGCGCAGCGTCGGGTCGGGAGCTTGACCAGTTCTTCGACGTCACCTCTATCGGCGCTGTCGTGACCAAGAGCATCATGCTGGAGCCGCGCTCGGGTCGCGCCACGCCTCGCATGGCCGAGACGCCCAGCGGGATGCTCAACTCCATCGGGCTGCAAGGCCCCGGCATCCACGCCTTCCTCGAGAAGGATCTCGCCTGGCTGCGTGAGCGCGGAGCCCGCGTCATCGTCTCCATCGCGGGAGGGACGACCCAGGAGTTCGAGGAACTCGCCAAGATCCTGCGGGATCATGGTGGGTTCGACGCTCTCGAGGTCAATATCTCCTGCCCCAATGTCGCTGACCGCGGCCAGGTCTTCGCGTGCCGTGCCGACTCGGCGGCCGGCGTGATCGGTGGGGTGCGGCGTTCGACCGATCCCAGCATCCCGGTCTTCGCCAAGCTCTCCCCGGACGTCACCGACATCGGCACGATCGCGCTTGCGTGCGAACGCGCCGGAGCAGATGGCCTCTCCCTCATCAACACCACCCTGGGCATGGTGATCGACGTCGACACCATGCGCCCCGCCCTCGCTGGGGTGACCGGCGGACTCTCGGGGCCGGCGATCCGCCCCATCGCGGTGCGCTGCGTGTGGCAGGTGCGCGAGGTGCTTCCCGACATTCCGATCATCGGGATGGGCGGCATCCGCAATGGTGCCGATGCCTTCGAGTTCATCCTCGCGGGGGCCGACGCTGTCTCGGTGGGCACGGTGATCTTCCACGATCCGTCCGCGCCGGCGCGCGTGCATGCGGAGCTCGCCACGATTGCCGCGGGCCGAGGGTTCACCCGCCTGCGTGACGCCGTCTCCTACGCCCATCGCGAGCCGGAGGCCGAGGACGACGGCGTCGAGGACGACGGCCTCGCCCTCCCGGAGTGGGTGTGACGCGCGCACCGATCGCGGTTGCTCTGGATGCCCCCGATCTGCAGACCCTGGGGGCCTGGGCACGGTCCGTCGCTCCCTATGTGACCACACTCAAGGTCGGTCTCGAGACGTACCTGCGCGATGGTCGTGACGCTGTCGCGGCGGCCCGGTCCGCCGCACCGGAGTGCGCGCTCTTCCTGGATCTCAAGCTTCATGACATCCCCGCGACCGTGTCCGGAGCGGCGCGCGCTGTCGCTGACCTGGAGCCCGACTACCTCACGGTGCACGCCTCCGGGGGTCCCGTGATGGTGGCTGCGGCAGCCGAGGCGCTCCCGGGCACGCGCGTCGTCGCGGTCACGGTGCTCACGTCGCTCACCACGGAGGACCTGAAGTCACTCGATCTGCTCGGTGCCGGCGCGTCATCCGCGGGCGACCTCGCGGTCCGCCTTGCGGTCACGGCTGTCGACGCCGGCGCTCGCGCTGTCGTGTGCTCTCCCGAAGAGGTCGGCGCGGTGCGTGCGGCTCTCGCGGATCGCGATGTCGTGCTCATCACCCCGGGCGTCCGCCCCGCGGGTGCGGATGCCGGTGACCAGCGCCGGGTCGCGACCCCCCGTGAGGCGCTGGAGCGGGGGGCGGACCTGCTCGTCATCGGTCGGCCGATCACCGGAGCACCCGACCCGGCTGCGGCGGCCAAGGGCATCGCCGCGGACCTGGGCTATGCCTGAGCAGGCTGGCGCGTCCGGCGCCCTGGACGACGATGCGCGCTCCCGCGGCCGGCAACTCGCCCTGGAGGCGCGCCGTCGCAGGGCAGCGATCAAGCGCTCTCTCGCCGAGGGTGGTTCGGTGCGCGAAGTCATCGCGCAGCGCGATGATGACCCCGCCGTGGCGCGCATGCGTGCACGCGACCTGGTCGAGGCGTGTCCGGGCATCGGACCGATGCGCGCGACGCGCATCCTCGCCGAGTGCCATGTGGCGGAGTCACGCCGCCTTCGTGGATTGGGCGAGCACCAGGTTGCCGCGCTCATTGCGGCGCTGGAGAAGGCCGGCAGTGATCCCTCGGGCGGGGGCAACATCCCTGCGCGTCGTGCCCGTGGGCGACTCCTCGTGCTGTCGGGACCCTCAGGTGTCGGCAAGTCCAGCGTGGTCTCCCGGCTGCGATCGCGACATCCGGACCTGGTGTTCTCAGTCTCGGCAACCACGCGCGCTGCCCGGTCCGGCGAGGTGGACGGCGTGCACTACCGCTTCGTCGATCGCGCAGCGTTCGAGGCGATGATCGCCCGCGGGCAGCTCCTCGAATGGGCGGAGTTCGCAGGTCACCTCTACGGCACGCCGGCCGGTCCGGTCGAGGAGGCACTGGCCCGGGGGAGCGACGTACTCCTGGAGATCGAGCTCCAGGGGGCTCGTCAGGTCCGGGATAGCGCCCCCGATGCGGTGCGGGTCTTCCTTGCCCCTCCGTCATGGGAGGTCTTGGTCGAGCGGCTCCAGGGCAGGCGCACCGAGTCTGCGGAGGTCATCGAGCGCCGCCTCGCCACGGCCCGGGTGGAGCTCGCCGCCGAGGGGGAGTTCGACCACACGGTGGTCAACGCCTCGGTGGACGAGGCCGCTGAGGCCATCCTGGCCCTGCTGGAGCAGGCAGCGCCGGTCGCTTCCCCGTGAGCGCGAGGTAGACTCCGTCCGCGGTGCTCGACCAGGCACCCGTCCCATCCGCAGCATCCATTGGTGAGAGGTCGACCATGTCAGCGTCCGCGCGCCCCGAGGGCATCATCTACCCGCCCATCGACGACCTGCTTGCCAAGTCCGATTCCAAGTACTCCCTCGTCATCTACGCCGCCAAGCGCGCGCGTCAGATCAACGCCTACTACTCCCAGTTGGGAGAGGGCCTGCTGGAGTACGTCGGGCCGCTCGTGGAGACCCACGTGCAGGAGAAGCCCCTGTCCATCGCCATGCGCGAGATCGACGCGGGCCTGCTCACCTCAGAGCCCTTCGATCCGGCGGCCGAGATCGAGGTCGCGGTCGTGGAGGAGGACCTGACCTGAGCGCGCGCATCCTCCTCGGAGTCTCGGGCGGCATCGCCGCGTACAAGGCGTGCACCCTCCTGAGGATCCTGCGTGAGTCCGGTCATGAGGTGCGTGTCGTCCCGACCGCATCGGCGCTTCGCTTCGTCGGCGCACCCACCTGGGAGGCGCTCTCAGGCCATGCCGTGAGCGATTCGGTGTGGGCAGACGTCCCGGCCGTGCCGCACGTCAGCCTGGGTCGCTGGGCGGATCTCGTCATCGTGGCCCCCGCGAGTGCCAATCTCCTCGCGCGCGCGGCGACGGGCATGTCCGATGACCTGCTCACTGCGTCACTGCTCACCGCGACCGGGCCGGTGATCATGGCGCCGGCCATGCACACCGAGATGTGGGAGCACCCGGCGACGCGGTCCAACGTCGCGACCCTGCGCAGCAGGGGAGTCCAGGTCGTGGAGCCCGCTGTCGGACGTCTCACGGGTGCCGACTCGGGCGCGGGTCGCCTGCCCGAGCCCGACGACCTGGCGCGCCTCGTCGAGGAGGCTCTCGAGCCGGTGCGCCGTGACCTCACGGGCCGGCGCCTGCTCATCTCCGTGGGAGGCACGCGCGAGGACCTCGATCCCGTGCGCTTCCTCGGCAATCGCTCCAGCGGTCGGCAGGGATTCGCCATCGTCGAGCGCGCTCTTGCGCGCGGCGCTGAGGTGACGGCCGTCGTCGGCAGTGTCGAGGTAGTCCCACCGGCGGGCGCGCGTGTCATCTCGGCGATCAGCGCCGCGGCCATGCGCGAGGCGATGCTGGCCGAGCAGGGTGCGGCCGATGCCATTGTCATGGCCGCGGCCGTCGCCGACTTCCGCCCCGAGCTTGCCTCGTCGACCAAGATCAAGAAGTCCGATGACCGTGAGCCGGATCCGGTGCGCCTCGTGCGCAATCCCGACATCCTGGTCGAGCTCGTCTCCTCCCGACGTGAGGGGCAGGTCGTCGTGGGTTTCGCGGCGGAGACCGCTTCCTCCGAGGCCGACCTCCTGGCGCTCGCGCGCGACAAGCTCTCCCGCAAGGGATGCGACCTCCTCGTGGTCAACGACGTCGGCGGCGAGCAGGTTTTCGGGCGCGATGTCACGTCCGTGCGGGTGCTGTCCGCTGACGGGCAGGTGCTCGCCGAGGTGTCCGGTGCCAAGTCGGGTGCGGCGGATGCCGTGCTCGACGAGGTGACCAAACTCCTGCTGCCCCTCGGGCAATAGCGCCCTGTGGTCCGATAGGGTCCACGCGTCAAGAGCGCCAGCATCAAGCCCCGGCTCGCTGGCCGGCAACCCTCGCGCCGCGGTGGGGTGCCCCGGGTGAGGACTAGGCCCGCGCACGCGGGCAAGCGCGGGTCGCCAGACCCCTGAGCAGGAGGCATGCGCGTGGCACGACGACTCTTCACCTCCGAGTCGGTGACCGAGGGTCACCCCGACAAGATGGCCGACCAGATCAGCGACGCCATCCTCGACGACCTGCTGCGCCAGGATCCGAGTTCGCGCGTCGCGGTCGAGACCATGCTCACGACCGGACAGGTTCATGTGGCCGGCGAGGTCACCACCAAGGGCTTCGCCGACGTCATGAATCTCGTGCGCGGGGTGGTGCTCGACATCGGCTACGACTCCTCCGTCAAGGGCTTCGATGGCGAGTCATGCGGCATCTCGGTGTCGATCGGTGCGCAATCACCCGACATCGCCCAGGGCGTCGACGACGCCATCGAGGAGCGCGAGGGTCATAGTTCTGATCCCCTCGACCGCCAGGGTGCCGGTGACCAGGGCCTGATGTTCGGCTACGCCACCGACGAGACCCCCACTCTCATGCCGTTGCCCATCTCCCTTGCCCACCGCATGGCCGAGCAGCTCACCGCCGTGCGCAAGGACGGCACCGTCCCCTACCTTCGCCCCGACGGCAAGACCCAGGTCACCATCGAATACGACGAAGCCGGCCAGCCCGTGCGCGTCGACACCGTCGTCGTGTCGAGCCAGCACGCCAAGGATGTCGATCTCGAGGGTCAGCTCGCTCCCGAGGTGCGCAAGTACGTCGTTGATCCGATCCTCGAGGGTGTCGACCTGCCGAGTGACGGCTATCGCCTCCTGGTCAACCCCACCGGTCGATTCGAGGTCGGCGGCCCTATGGGCGACGCCGGTCTCACCGGCCGCAAGATCATCGTCGATACCTACGGCGGCATGGCCCGCCACGGTGGTGGTGCCTTCTCGGGCAAGGATCCGTCCAAGGTCGACCGCTCTGCGGCGTACGCCATGCGCTGGGTGGCCAAGAACGTCGTGGCAGCAGGGCTGGCGAAGCGCTGCGAGGTGCAGGTGGCCTACGCCATCGGCAAGGCGCATCCGGTCGGTGTCTTCGTGCAGACCTTCGGCACGGGTGTGCTCCCCGACGAGCGGATCCAGGAGGCCGTGCTCGAGGTCTTCGACCTGCGCCCCGCGGCGATCATCCGCGATCTCGACCTGCTGCGGCCGATCTATCGACCCACCGCGGCCTACGGCCACTTCGGTCGCGAACTGCCCGACTTCACCTGGGAGCGCACGGATCGGGCTGCCGCACTCAAGGCCGCAGCCGGCGCCTGATCCGCGCTCCCCGGTGCCCGGGCCTCAGGGTGGCGGCCTCGGACCAGAGTCGGACCGCCCTGGCACGATCGACCCGTGTCGGGACGGATAGCGAGGGTCGCGGTCGATGTGCCGCTGGCGCACTTGGACCGCCTCTTCGACTACTCCGTGCCCGAGGCCCTCGACGTTGAGGCTCAGCCGGGCGCGCGGGTGCGGGTGCGCTTCGCCGGTCGCCTGGTCGATGGCTTCATCGTGGAGCGAGCCGAGGAGAGCGATCACGCGCGCCTCGCGCCTCTCCAGCGTGTCGTGTCTGCCCTCCCCGTGCTCACGCCGGAGGTGCTATCGCTGGCACGCGCCGTGGCCGATCGCTACGCCGGCACCCTCCCTGACGTCCTGCGCGCCGCGGTTCCACCGCGACATGCGCGCGCTGAGTCGCAGTTGCTCGCCAAGGAGGTCGAGCCCGTCTCGCTGCCGACCGATGTCGATCTCACCGCCTGGGATGACTACACCGGAGGTGCCGCCCTCGCGGATCGCCTGCGCGCCGGCGAGCGCGGGCTTCGCGGCGTCTGGACATCTGCGCCCGGCGCGTGCGTTGCCCCCGCGGGCGACTGGCCCCGGCTCATCGCGCGCACGGCACTGGCGAGCGCGTCGCACGGAGGAGTCGTCATTGTCGTCCCCGACGCGCGCGACCTTGCCCGGGTCGCCGCGGCGCTCGATGCCGAGGGCGGGGCCCAGGCCTACGCCGTCCTCGCGGCCGATGCGGGGCCGCAGCGGCGCTACACCGCCTTCCTGCGCGTGCTCACCGGTCGGGTCCCGATCGCCCTGGGCACTCGGGCGGCGGCCTTTGCTCCCGTCCCTGACCCATCCCTGCTCATCCTGTGGGAGGACGGCGACGAATCCCTCGCGGAGCCGCACGCACCGGGCTGGCACGCGCGCGAGGTGCTCGCCCTCCGATCGCATCTCACCGGTGCCTCGCTGCTCGTCGGAGGCTTCACGCGGACAGCCGAGACGCAAGCGTGGATCGCGACATCATGGGCTGCGCCCCTCGCCCCGAGTCGGTCGGTGCTGCGGGCACTTGCGCCTCGCGTCGTCCCCGACGAAGACGTGGCCGCTCGCATACCCCGCCGGGCCTACGACGCGGCGCGTGATGCGCTGGCCGACGGCCCCGTGCTCATCCAGGTCGGGCGCAGGGGATACGTCCCGACCCTCGCCTGCCAGCGGTGCCGCGAGCGCGCGTCATGCTCCGCGTGCGGAGGCCCACTCGCGCTGGGCGCTCGCGGGGGAGCCGCTACCTGCCGTTGGTGCAGCACCCGCGCGGAGCCCTGGCACTGCCGAGCGTGCGGCGGCGACCGCCTCCGAGCCGTCGCGGTGGGCTCCAGCCGCACGGCGGAGGAGTTGGGCCGCGCCTTCCCCGGAGTGCCGGTCATCACCTCGACGGGCGACAAAGCGGTCGACAGTGTCGGGTCCGATTCCGCTCTCGTGGTCGCGACGACAGGCGCGGAGCCCTGGGCATCGTCGGGCTACTCAGCAGTCCTGCTCCTCGATGCCGCTGCCCAGACTTCCCGCGTGGCCCTGCGCGCGGGTGAGGAGACCGCGCGACGGTGGTTCAGCGCGGCTGCCCTTGCCCGGCCCGGCGCCCCCGTCGTCGTGACCGCCGATGCCGGGCTGCCCGTGGTGCAAGCCCTGGTGCG
>CAZLMT010000005.1:274-10696 GCA_964560615.1 uncultured Actinomyces sp. | reverse complement strand
CCTGCCGCCTGCCGTGCGCGTGGCCACCATCACCGGTGCGCCCGCCGCGGTCGACTCCGCCGTCTCGCACCTTCCCGCTGCCGCGCGTGTCGTCGGCCCCCTGCCTATCGCGGGCAATGATGAGGTGCGTGCCCTGGTGAGCGTGGATCGCCGGTGGGGGCCTGATCTCACCTCGGCCCTTAGCGCCCTCGCTGCGACTCGCACGGCGCGCAAGGATCCGGCCCGACTGCATCTCGCCGTGGACCCGCCGGACTGGGGCGGTGACTGAGCGCACCTACACTGTGGGGGTCCAGCCCACCCGGTGAATGGAGTTGCCGTGGCCGTGCAGCCGATCCGCCTCTTCGGCGACCCCGTGCTGCGCACTCCCGCCGATCCCGTCGAGACCTTCGACAAGGAGCTCCGCAAGCTGGTGCAGGACCTCACCGACACGATGCGCGATGCTCCCGGGAGCGGTCTCGCGGCCCCGCAGATCGGCGTATCACTGCGCGTCTTCACCTGGTGGGTCGATGACGAGCTCGGGCACCTGTGCAATCCGGTCCTCGATCTCTCGGATGAGATCCAAGAGGGTGACGAAGGCTGCCTGTCGATCCCCGATCTCGCCTTCGACACCAGGCGTGCGCGCCGGGTCGTCGCCAAGGGCACGGACATGCACGGAGAGCCCGTCGTGGTGGAGGGCAGCGACCTGCTCGCTCGGGCGCTGCAGCACGAAACGGATCACCTCGACGGCATCCTCTTCATCGATCGACTCGATGCCGAGACGCGCAAGGAAGCGATGAAGGCGATCCGAGAGGCGGAGTGGTTCGGCGACCCGGCCCCCGAGGTGCGCTTCAGTCCCCACACCGTCTCCGCCAAGTGGCTCTGACCGTATGCGCCTGCTCTTCGCCGGCACCCCCGATGTAGCCCTGCCGAGCCTCGACGCGCTCCACGCATCGCGACATGAGGTGGTCGGGGTGCTCACGCGTCCGCCCGCGCCCGCCGGTCGAGGCAGGTCTCCCCGACCGAGTCCGGTGCACGTGCGTGCCGCGGACCTCGGGATTCCCGTCATCACGGCGGCCACTCTGCGCGACGGCGACACCCTCGCGCGGGTCGCCGCGCTTGCCCCCGACTGCTGCCCGGTCGTCGCGTTCGGCGCTCTGCTGCCACCGGAGGCGCTGGCGATCCCGGCACATGGCTGGATCAATCTCCACTTCTCCCTGCTCCCGCGCTGGCGCGGGGCCGCACCGGTGCAGCACGCCATCCACGCCGGGGATGCTGAGACGGGTGCCACGACCTTCCGCATCGACGAGGGTCTCGACACGGGACCGATCCTGCTCCAGGAGCGCACCCGCATCGGCCCGCACGAGACGAGCGGCGCCTTGCTTGGCCGGATGGCGACCTCGGGTGCCGAGCTGCTCCTACGGACACTGGACGCGATCGAGGACGCCACCGTGGCCGCGACGCCGCAGCCGGTGGACGGCGTGACACTGGCACCGCGCATCGACGTCGATGACGCCCGCCTCGACTGGCGCGCTCCGGCCGATGCCGTGGATCGACTGATCCGCGCCTGCACTCCGGCGCCGGGAGCGTGGACGACCTTCCGCGGTGCCCGGGTGCGCCTGGGTCCGGTCGAGATCACCCCCATCGACGACCTGGGGCCGGGTGAGTTGCGTGCAAGCAAGCGTGACGTCCTCGCCGGTGCGGGAGGACTCGCGGTGCGACTCGGTGACGTCGTCGCTGAGGGCAAGCGGCCGATGCCGGCTGCGGACTGGGTGCGCGGGCTGCGCCTCGAGCACGGCGAGGCATTCGCGTGACCGCGCGCTCTCGAGCACCCCACGGTCGGCGGCGCACCGCTCGCGGAGCGGCGTACGACCTGCTCCACGCGGTCCACGTCGACGATGCCTACGCCAACATCGCCATGCCCGAGATCCTGGCGCGTGCGGGCCTGTCGACGCGCGACGCGGCCCTCGCGACTGAGCTCGCCTACGGCACCTTGCGCTGGCAGGGGATGTACGACGCGATCCTCGCGGAGTGCGTCGATCGTCCACTCGCTGAGCTCGATGGTCGGCTTCTCGACGTGCTGCGTCTGGGCACGCATCAGGTGATCAACATGCGCATCCCGGCTCACGCGGCGGTAGGCGAGACGGTGGGACTCGCACGCGATGTCGTCGGGGAAGGTCCGGCCCGCCTCGCCAATGCCGTGCTCCGCCGCGTGGTCGACGGTGGCGATCTCGAGGCCTGGCGAGCCCGCGTGGCGGTGGGGCCGGACGCGCTCGCCGTGTCGACCTCTCACCCGCGCTGGATCGTCACCGCTCTCGGCGAGGCGCTCGCCCGCCATCGCGGAGCACCGGACTCGGAGGGGCTGCGCGCACTCCTCGATGCCGACAACGCACCTGCACGCCCGTCCCTGGTGGCACGGCGTATGCCGGTCGAGGAACTCCTCGCCCTGCCCGGGGTGGAGCCGGGGCGGTGGTCACCGGTCGGCGCGACCCTGGCTGAGGGTCGGCCCGATGAGATCGCCGCGGTGCGCGATGGTCGCGCTGGTGTCCAGGACGAGGGCAGCCAGCTTGTGGCCCTCGCGTTGGTCAATGCGCCCCTGGAGGGGCCCGATCTCACCTGGGTCGACCTGGCGGCAGGACCGGGCGGCAAGGCCGCGCTTCTCGCGCGCTTCGCACGTGAGCGTGGCGCTCATCTGATCTGCGTCGAGCCCCACGCCCACCGAGCCGAGCTCGTGCGGAAGGCCCTGAGCTCACAAGAGTTGGGTTCGGGCGAGGTGGAAGTCCGGGTCGCAGATGGGCGCGATGCCGTGGCCTCGGCCACAGCGGACCGCGTCCTCCTCGACGCGCCCTGCACCGGCATCGGCGCGCTGCGGCGCCGTCCTGAGGCGCGGTGGCGTCGCACGCCACAGGACCTTGCGACGCTCGGCCCACTTCAGCGGGCGCTCCTCACGGCCGCCATCGACACCGCTCGTCCTGGCGGTGTCATCGCCTACTCCACGTGCTCGCCGCACGTGGCCGAGACCGACCTGGTCGTCGAGGACGTGCTGCGCAAGAGGCCGGATGTCGAGCTCATCGATGCCCGGCCACTGCTTCCCGGTGTGCCCGACCTTGGGCCAGGCCCCGAGGTGCGCCTGTGGCCCCACGTCCACGGCACCGACGGGATGTACCTCGCGATGCTCCGCAAGGTCCGGGCGTGACTCGCTACCCTGCCCACGTGGGCATCCAGATCTCCCCGAGCATCCTCTCGGCCGATTTCGCTCGGCTCGGCGAGGAGATCGCGCGCGTGCCCGATGCCGACTGGATCCATGTCGATGTCATGGATTACGACTTCGTGCCCAACCTCACCATCGGCCTGCCCGTCGTGGAGAGCCTGCGCGCGGCCACGTCGACCCCGCTCGACTGCCACCTCATGATCAGCGATCCCGACAGGTGGGCACCGGATTACGCCGAGGCAGGTGCGGGCAGCGTCACCTTCCATGCCGAGGCCGTCAAGGCACCCGTGCGCCTGGCGCGCACCCTGCGCGGCCTGGGTGCGCGCGCGGGCCTCGCGGTCAATCCCGCGACGCCCATCACGCCGTACGCCGACCTCTTGCCCGATCTGGACATGCTGCTCATCATGTCGGTCGAACCCGGCTTCGGCGGTCAGCCCTTCCTCGACATGGTGCTCCCCAAGATCGCGGAGGCTCGCGAGATGGTGAGCCGATTCGGCGGCGACATCTGGGTCCAGGTCGACGGGGGCATCAGCGAGCGCACCATCGAGCGGTGCGCGGCAGCGGGTGCGGATGTGTTCGTTGCGGGGTCTGCGGTCTTCGGTGCAGATGATCCGGATCGCATGGTGCGCACGCTGCGCGAGATGGCCATCGCAGCATCGGGGGAGTAGCCGTGGCCGAGTCAGTCGAGCGCGGGGCAGTCGAGCGCGAGGCTATGCGGCGGGCCATCGCGCTGGCCGCATCCGTGGATATCCCCGACGGGCCCAACCCACGGGTGGGGTGTGTGATCCTCGACGTCGAAGGTCACGCAATCGCCGAGGGGGTTCATCGCGGCGCCGGCACCGCGCACGCCGAAGTCGATGCCCTGGGCAAGGCGGGGGAGGCTGCCCGTGGCGCGACCGCCGTCGTGACGCTCGAGCCCTGTGACCACGTGGGTCGCACCGGCCCGTGCTCGGAGGCCCTCATCCAGGCGGGTGTGACCCGCGTGGTCTTCGCTCAGGCGGACCCGCATGCCCTCGCTGCCGGAGGTGCGCAGCGACTGCGTCTCGCGGGTGTGGAGGTGGAGGGGGGACTCCTCGCCGAGGAATCCGCGCGGCTGAATGAGGCCTGGACCCATGCGGTCACGACCGGACGCCCCTTCGTCACATGGAAGGTCGCCGCGACGCTCGATGGTCGTGTCGCCGCCGCTGATGGAAGTAGTCGCTGGATCAGTGGTGAGGCGGCTCGAGCCGAGGTGCATCGCTGGCGGCAGCGCTGCGATGCGATCGCCGTCGGCACCGGGACGGTGAGCGTCGATGACCCGCACCTCACCGCGCGCGATGCCGAGGGGCACTTGCGAGACGTGCAGCCCCTGCGCCTCGTCGTGGGCATGCGCGACATTCCGGAGGGTGCCCGAGTCCTGGATGAGGCGGCGCCCACGCTCCACTTCCGCACGCACGACCCGGCCGAGGTGCTCGACTCGCTGGCTCAGCGCGAGGTGAGACATCTCCTGCTCGAAGGAGGTCCCCGACTCGCGGCGGCCTTCCTCGCGGCGGGTGCGGTCAACCAGGTCGTCTGGTACGCCGCACCCCTCCTGCTGGGCGCGGGGAGCCCGGCACTTGCCGATCTCGGCGTGACCACGCTCGGTGACGCCATCCGCCTGCGGGACGTGCGCGTCGAGCAGGTGGGCGAGGATGCGAGGATCAGCGGGCGCATCTGACGAGGAGGACCCGTGTTCACCGGCATCGTCGAGGAGGCGGGCGAGATCACCGAGGTGGTCCACCTGCCGGGTGAAGCGCTGCGCCTTGTCGTGCGCGGCCCCCTCGTCACGCAGGGCACTCGGCATGGTGACTCGATCGCCGTCAACGGCGTGTGCCTCACCGTGACCGCTCTCGGGGACCAGACATTCGCGGCGGATGTCATGCGCGAGACCCTCGTCCGCAGCTCCCTGCGCGATGCGCGGCCGGGCCTGCGCGTCAACCTCGAGCGCGCCGTGCAGCCGACTTCGCGGCTGGGCGGTCACATCGTGCAAGGCCACGTCGATGGCACGGGCACCCTGATCTCCCGGATGCGATCGGAGCACTGGGACGTCTTGCGCTTCGGCGTACCTGCCTCGATGGCTCGCTACCTTGTGGACAAGGGGTCCATTGCCATCGACGGTGTCTCGCTCACGGTGTCCGCGGTGGACCCGGCAGGGCAATGGTTCGAGGTGTCGCTCATCCCCACCACGCTGGCCCTGACGACCCTGGGGGATCGCGAGGTCGATGACATCGTCAACCTCGAGGCGGATGTCATCGCCAAGTACGTCGAGGGTCTCCTGCGCGCGGGGGAGGGACATGCCTGAGACATCAGGCGACCTCTCGTCCGCGGTCGCGGCGTTGGCCGAGGGTCGTGCGGTCGTCATCATCGACGATGGCGACGAGCTCGCGGGTGAATCGGGCGGCGGCGACCTGGTCATCGCCGGGGCGCGAGCCGAGGCGTCCCTGGTGGCCTTCCTCACGCGCCATGGGTCCGGATGCGAGCAGGCTGCCGTGGCCGGTGAAGTCCTCGATCGGCTCGACCTGCCGCCCATGGCGCTGGGCGCCGATGGGCGCCCCTCCGCTGCCGCGGTCACCGTGGACGCGCGTGGCCTCGCCGGAGGTGGGGTGACGGCAGATGATCGTGCCCGGACCCTGAGGGCTCTCTCCGATCCGAGCACGCGTCCGGTCGACCTGGTCCGACCGGGTCATGTGGCGCCGGTGCGTGCGCTCCCGGGAGGCGTCCTGCGACGGCCCGGCCGGGCCGAGGCGGCCGTGGACCTGGCGGTCCTCGCCGAGCAGGAGCCGGTGGCGCTGCGCGTCGAGCTCGCCACGGAGACCGGCGCGATGCTCACTCCTGCTCAGGCACGCGCTTTCGCTGACGAGCATGGACTCGCGTGCGTGACCATCGGCGATCTCATTGCGCACCGGCGGCGCGGTGAGCGTCACGTCGAGCGGGGAGCCGAGGCGATCCTCACCACGGAGTTCGGCACCTTCCGCGCGATCAACTATCGCAATCGTCTCGACGGTATCGAGCATGTCGCGCTCGTTGCGGGCGACTTGGGGGATGGCGAGCGGGTCCTCGTCCGAGTGCACTCGGAGTGCCTCACGGGAGACATCCTCGGTTCGCGCCGCTGCGACTGCGGCCCCCAGTTGCAGGCGGCCATGTCCGCCGTGGCCGATGAGGGTCGCGGCGTGGTCCTCTACCTGCGCGGCCACGAGGGGCGCGGCATCGGTCTGCTTCACAAACTCCAGGCGTATCAGCTCCAGGACACCGGCAGCGACACCGTCGATGCCAATCTCGAGCTCGGCCTGCCCGCCGATGCCCGCGACTACGGCATCGGGGCACAGGTGCTGACCGACCTCGGGGTGAGGTCGATGCGCCTGCTGAGCAACAACCCGGCCAAGCGAGCCGGCCTCGAGGGCTACGGGCTGTCCATCGCCGAGCGCGTGCCGCTCGTCGTCGCGCCCAATGAGCACAACGCCCGCTACCTCGCGACGAAGGCAGCCCGGATGGGCCACGAGTACCCTGACGCGAATCACGACGTCGGGAGAGTCACGTGAGCGGCACGGGCGCGGCACGCATGAGCACGGACGGTGCTCAGGGCATGCGCGTGGACGTGATCGCATCGTCATGGCATGACCGCGTCATGACGGGCCTGGTCGCAGGTGCCGAGGCGGTGCTCCGAGAAGCCGGATGCGAGTGGCGTGTGCTGCGCGTCCCCGGCGCCTATGAATTGCCCGTGGTCTCGGCTGCCTGCGCCGTCTCCGGTGCTGAGGCGGTCGTCGCCCTCGGCGTGGTGATCCGAGGCGGCACGCCGCACTTCGACTACGTATGCGATGCCGCCACGTCCGGGCTCACCCGGGTCGCGCTCGACACCGGCGTGCCCGTCGGATTCGGATTGCTCACCTGCGATGACGAGCAGCAGGCCCTCGACCGTGCCGGGCTCGAGGGCTCGCGTGAGGACAAGGGCCGCGAGGCGGCGGAGGCGGCCATCGCGACAGCGCTGCTTCTGCGGCGCGTGCGCACGCCCTAGGCTGACGCCATGAAGACCTTCGATGCGCTCTACGCCGAGCTCCAGGAGAAGGCGGCTTTCGCGGGCGGCTCGGGCAACACCCGGCGCCTGCTCGACGAGGGCGTCCACGCCATCGGCAAGAAGGTCGTCGAGGAGGCGGCGGAAGCCTGGATGGCCGCCGAGTACGAGAGTCGTGAGCGCACCGCCGAGGAGATCGCGCAGTTGCTTTACCACGCACAGGTCCTCATGATCGCGTCCGGCGTCACGCTCGGCGATGTCTACGATCGGCTCTGACATGTTGCGCGTCGCACTGCCCAACAAGGGCCAACTCGCCGAGCCGGCTCGCGAGATGCTCCGCGAGGCCGGTTACCTCCGCTCTTCCGCGGCCCGCGATCTCGTCATTCAGGATCCGGACAACGACGTCGAGTTCTTCTTCCTCCGCCCCAAGGACATCGCGGTGTACGTCGGCGAGGGCACCTTGGATGTGGGTGTCACGGGGCGCGACATGCTCCTCGACTCGGGCGCGGACGCGGAGGAGTTGGCGACCCTGGGCTTCGGCGGATCCACCTTCCGACTTGCCGCTCCTCCCGGCATGGCCCAGCGCGTGCAGGATCTGGCGGGGCACCGCATCGCGACGTCCTATCCCGGTGTCCTCGCCGCCTACCTGGCCGATGCCGGCATCGAGGCGCGGATCGTGCGCTTGGACGGCGCGGTGGAGAACGCCGTGCGCCTCGGCGTCGCCGACGCGGTCGCGGATGTCGTCGCGACCGGCACGACGCTGCGACAGGCGGGCCTCGAGGTCCTGGGCGACCCCATTCTCGTGAGCGAGGCGCTCGTCGTGCGCCGACGTGGCGCTCCGGCTGACGTCGCGGTCGACACTTTCGTGCGTCGCCTCAACGGTGTCATGGTCGCGCGGTCCTACGTCCTCGTCGACTACGACATCCGCCGTGAGCATGTCGATGCCGCGTGCGCCATCACGCCCGGCTTCGAGTCGCCGACGATCTCCTCGCTGCATGATGCGGCCTGGGTCGCCGTGCGGGCGATGGTCCCGAGGCGCGACGTACACCGCGTCATGGACGACCTCTACGACCTGGGGGCACGCGGCATTCTCGTCACGGCCATTCACGCCAGCCGGCTGTGAACCCACCCCGGTGAGCGATGTGGAAGGCGCAGGCCGGCGCATCGAGACGCCCGACGCCTTCGCGGGCGACGACGGGCGTGCTGATCCTCGCTGGGAGCCGGCCTACGCCGATCCGGCATCCGTGGAGGCGCTGCTGCGATCGGGTGTGCGACTGCTCGTGCCCATCGTGGCGGTCCTGGATGATGTCGATGCCCAGACAGGGGCGGACAAGTCCAGTCATATGGCGAGCGTGAGTCTCGTCCAGTCAGACGGACGTCGGGGATTGCTGGCCTTCACCGGGATCGAGGCGCTTGCCCGTTGGGACTCGACCGCGCGGCCCGTGCCGGTGACCTCGCACCAGGTTGCGGCGGCAGCCCTCGAGGAGGGCGCCGATGGCGTGCTCGTCGATATCGCGGGGCCCGTGCGTTTCGCGATTGACGGGGAGTTCCTGGCCGAGTTGGCGCGTGGGGTCAGCCCCGGGACGTGAGGCGCTCGCCGGGTCCCTCGCCCGGGGGATCCGGGATGGGGGATGCCTCGCGGAACGCTCGTTGCAGGGTCGCGAGACCGTCGCGCAGCGGGGCTGCGTGCTGAGGACCCAGATCGGGCGCGGACGCCGTCACGAGCCCGGCCAGGGCCGAGATGAGGATCCGGGCCTCCGCGAGGTCGATCTCCTCGGCGGCCTCGGGGCCATCGCCGAGGCCGCAGCGGATCGCTGCCGCGGTCATGAGGTGCACGGCGAGCGTGGTGACCACCTCCACGGCGGGCACCTCGGCGAGGTCACGGGCGGCTGCGGCATCCGGGGTTTCGGTCACGGGGTCAGCCTGCCAGGACCAGACCACAGCGGGCGGGCTGGTAGCCTGGGGGAGTTCGGCTGCCCCGTGCAGCCCGCGAAGAGGAACTCGGTTCCCACCTGCCGCCCCCGGGTGTCAGGTCACGAAGGGCCCTTCGGGGCCCCATCGTGCCGAGCCCTCGCGCCGAGGGCCACCCTCGAGGACAGCGCCGATGACGGTCATCGGCGAGTGACGTCGAGGAGGCGCCATCAGCGTCGAGCCCCGGATCAACGACCGGATCCGCGTCCCAGAGGTGCGACTCGTCGGTCCCCAGGGTGAGCAGGTCGGCATCGTCCGCATTGAGGATGCCCTCCGCCTTGCCCAGGAGTCCGATCTCGATCTCGTCGAGGTCGCGCCCATGGCCAAGCCGCCCGTGTGCAAGCTCATGGACTACGGCAAGTTCAAGTACGAAGCCGCAGTCAAGATGCGCGAGGCGCGCAAGAACCAGGCGCACACCGTCATCAAGGAGATGAAGCTCCGCCCCAAGATCGACCAGCACGACTACGACACCAAGAAGGGTCACGTCGTGCGGTTCCTCAAGGCGGGCGACAAGGTGAAGATCACGATCATGTTCCGCGGTCGCGAGCAGTCGCGTCCCGAACTCGGGTTGAGGCTGCTGGCCAAACTCGCGGAAGATGTCCAGGATCTCGGATTCGTCGAGGCCACGCCCAAGCAGGACGGCCGCAACATGATCATGGTGCTCGCGCCGCACCGCACCAAGACGGCCCAGGCCAGAGTCAGCGATCCTCAGGCCGAGGCGGTCGACGTGATGGAGACCCTCGTCGCCGAGGCCTAGGACAAGCACTACCCGCCCTAACGGGGGAAGCCCTACCGAGAGGAAAGCAATGCCGAAGCAAAAGACCCACAGCGGTGCCAAGAAGCGATTCAAGGTGACCGGCTCGGGCAAGATCACGCACGAGCAGGCCAATCGGCGCCACCTCATGGAGGGCAAGTCCAGCCGCCGCACCCGTCGGCTCATGGCCGACGAGACCGTCAAGCCCGCCGACGTCAAGAAGGTCAAGCGCCTTCTGGCCAAGTGACCCGCACACCCTCGAAGGAGATCTGACATGGCACGCGTGAAGAGAGCAGTCAACGCTCATAAGAAGCGCCGTGAGGTCCTGGAGCAGGCGAGCGGCTACCGCGGCCAGCGCTCCCGGCTTTACCGCAAGGAAAAGGAGCAGGTCACTCACTCGCTCGTTTATGCCTACAACGACCGCAAGGACCGCAAGGGTGACTTCCGCCGACTGTGGATCCAGCGCATCAACGCTGCGGTCCG
>CAZLMT010000005.1:0-264 GCA_964560615.1 uncultured Actinomyces sp. | reverse complement strand
CGCGGGATGACCTACAACCGCTTCATCCAGGGCCTCAAGGCTGCCGACGTCCAGGTGGACCGGCGCATGCTCGCGGAGATCGCCGTGAGCGACCCGCAGGCCTTCGACACCCTGGTTGAACTCGCACGGGCGTCGCTGCCGGCATCGGCGGCCTGATCGCTCAATGCCCCCCGAACTCACGTCGGCGCGCTCGGCGCGCGTCACCGAAGTCCGGCACCTGCACGACCGAAGGCACCGCGTGGAGCGCGGTGCCTTCGTCGTCGA
>CAZLMT010000004.1:4672-46452 GCA_964560615.1 uncultured Actinomyces sp. | reverse complement strand
CACAAACGCAACGGGGACGAAGGGGTTCTTCGGCGCCACAGCCTCAACAGCCACATAGGCACGGCCTAGTTCGGGCCGGACATCCTGCTCTCCCCTATTGGGCCACATCGCCATGGCACGCTCGGCCTGCGCCGTGATGGTGAGCGAGGGGTTGACCCCGAGGTTGGCCGTGATCGCGGAACCGTCGACAACGTGCAGGCCGGGATGCCCAAAGGCCCGGTGATAGGCGTCCACGACTCCGGAATCCTCATCAGCACCGATCACGCAGCCGCCCACGAAGTGTGCGGTCATCACTGCGTCGAAGTTGTCGAAGGCGTTGGATCCGGCTACGCCGTCGATCTGATCCGCGATCCGGTGCACGACCTCGTCGGAGATGGGGATATACGACGGGGCGGGATTGGACTCGTCTTTATTGGTCGCCAGGCGCCAGCCGAGTCGGCTCCGCTTGCCCGCGAGGGTGAGGGAGTTGTCGACCGGCTGCATGACGAGGGAGATCACCGCACGCTCGCTCCACTTGCGCACATTGACGAGGTACGCGGCATTGGCACGCTGACGCCAAATCTCCTTGGTCCACGTGCGCCAGCGAGGCTCACCGGGGCGCGGGACGGTGATGACCGACTGGAGAAGGCCCATCGAGTTGGAGCCCTTGCCGTAGCGGCACGGCTCGACATGGGTGCCTACGTCGTCGGGGAAGAAGCTCGAGGTGATCGCGACTCCGCGGGTGTAGTCCGCATCCGGCGACTTCGCCACGGCACCGAGGATCGACTCGGAGTTGGTGCGCGACAGGCGCCCCAGCATGCGCGAAAGCCGGGGAAGCTTGCCCTCGTCCTTCATGCGATGGAGGAGCTTCTGGGTGTTGTAGGTGCCAGCGGCCATCACGACCTGCTCCGCCGTGAAGGTCCGCGTGCGCCGCGAGAGGCTGCCCGTGCGCTTGGTGGTGATCGTGTAGCCACCACCCGGGCGCGGCTCGATGGAGGTCACCGTCGTGAGCGGATGGACCACGGCACCGGCAGCCTCAGCCAGGCCAAGGTAGTTCTTGGGCAGGGTGTTCTTGGCGTTATGCCGGCAGCCGGTCATGCACTCCCCGCACTCGGTGCACCCTGTGCGCTCGGGACCGACACCACCGAAGAACGGATCGGCCGTGGTCACACCGGGACCATCCCCGAAGTAGACGCCCACCGGAGTCATCTGGAAGGTGTGGCCCACACCCATCTCATCCGCAACAGCCTTCATGACGACGTCACTGGGGGTCATGGTCGGGTTGGTGACAACGCCAAGCATGCGAGAAGCCTGGTCGTAGTAGGGGGCCAACTCACTCGCCCAGTCAGTGATGTGCGCCCACTGCTTGTCCTCGAAGAACCGCTTCGGCGGCACGTAGAGGGTGTTGGCATAGACAAGGGAACCACCACCCACTCCCGCGCCTGCGAGGACCACGACGTCCTTGAGCACATGGATGCGCTGGATGCCGGTGCATCCGAGGGCCGGGGCCCACAGGAAGCGGCGCAGGCGCCACGAGGTCTTGGGGAAGTCGGCATCGTTGAAGCGCCGCCCGGCTTCGAGCACGCCGACGCGGTAGCCCTTCTCCGTCAGACGAAGCGCGGCGACCGACCCGCCGAAGCCAGAGCCCACGACGAGGACGTCATAGTCGAAGCCGGACACCATCAGCCTCCCTGTGATCCGAGTTCAGCCTGCCTTGCCTGAAGACTAGAGCCGCAGTCGTCCCATCGTGCCCACCGCCGTGGCGAGGAACTGGCCCCATCGTTGCGCGTCCAGGCCCAACTGGGGGCCGAAGCCGAGAAGTCGCTGTGTGGCGATGGCCTGGGGCTCGGTGTAGTTGAGCAGGCCACCCTCGCCGTGGCGGTGACCCAAGCCCGAGTCGCCCACGCCCCCCATGGCGGCAGCGGTGGAACCCCACGAGGCGGCATACCCCTCATTGACGTTGACCGAACCCGTCCGCAGTCGCCGAGCCAGGCGCCGGCCGGCGCGCAGGTCGCGCGTGAGGATCGAGGCATTGAGTCCGTACGTCGTGTCATTGGCCCGGCGCACCGCCTCCTCGTCGTCGTGCACCGGGTAGACGGCCGCGACAGGACCGAAGGTCTCCTCGCGGCACAGCGTCATGGACTCCGTCACGTCGGCGAGCACCGTCGGCTCGAAGGCCAGCGGACCGATATCGGGCCGAGCCCTGCCGCCGGCGAGGACCGTGGCCCCTAGCGCAACAGCTTCATCGACGTGGGCCTTGACCCGCTCGAGGTGCACGGGCGAGATGAGGCAGCCGATGTCACCCTCCCATCCGGGCCCGGAGGCGATCCGCATCGAGAGGACGCGCGGGATGAAGTGCGCAAGGAAGGCGTCGTAGACGTCGACGTGGACGTAGATGCGCTCCATCGAGATGCACAGCTGCCCTGCGTTGGCGAAGCAGGCGCGCACCGCTGTCTCGGCAGCCTTGGCTGGGTCGACGTCGGCACGCACGATCATGGCGTTCTTGCCGCCGAGCTCGAGGGTGCACTCGACGAGGCGCTTCGCACACCTCTCGGCCACGATGCGGCCCGTGGCGGTGGAGCCCGTGAACATCACATGGTCTGAGGCATCGATGACGAGGGGGCCGGCCACGGGACCTTCGCCCGGCACGATGGCCATGAGCCCGTCGGGCAGGCCCGCAAGGAGGAACTGCTCCAGCACCCACGCGGCGACGAGGGTCGTCTGGGGATCAGGCTTCAGCAGCACGCCGTTGCCCGCGAGGAGCGCGGGCACCGCGTCGCTCGCGGCAAGAGTGAGCGGGTAGTTCCACGGCGCGATGATGCCGACGAGACCGACAGGCTTGCGGAGTTCCTCGACCCCCACCAGCACGGGCAGAGCTCCGCGCACACGACGCGTGCGCAGGAGCTTGGCGGCATGGCGCGTGTAGTACTGGGTCACGACGGCGACGTCGAGGACCTCCTCGAGTGCATCAGCCCGCGACTTGCCCACTTCCCACTGCAGCAGGTCGAGTGCCTCATCGCGCTTTGCGATGACCAGATCATGGAAACGCCGCATGATGCGCACGCGATCGCGCACGGGACGCTCCGCCCATTCACGCTGCACGGAGCGCGCCCGCGCTGCCGCACTCTGCACGTCGTACTCAGTGGCAAGGGGCAGGCGGTAAAGCAGGTCGCCGGTGAAGGGCGCGCTGACGTCGCGCGTCTCAGCATCGGGCGCGACAGCGAGACGGGATACGAGGGACGCGGCTGCGGGCGGCGCCGACAGGATGGCCATGCGGCCAGACTACGCGCGAACGAGGGGGTGGCGGTCGGCGTACGCCGCGATCTCTGCGGCCACGCGTGCCTCGTCCCAGCCCAGCAGGGGGGCGATCAGGGGCGCGACGGCTGTGGCCGCAGCACGACCGTGGTCGGGCGACTCCGGCGTGATCCGCAGCCGCCGCACGAGGACATCCTCAAGGTCTAGGGCGCCCTGGGAGGTCACCGCCACCACGGCCTCGGCCGCCAGGTGCCGGCCCTCGGGCGGGAGCGGCGTGCGGAGGCTCGGATCGATGTCGAGAACATCGAAGACCTCGCTCACGCGCGAGCCATGTCGTCGCAGGAGGCGCTCCACCGTCTCGACGGGCAGATCCCATCGCTCCGCAAGGCTCGCCCGATCAGCCCACAGGTCTGTGAATCCCACGGCACCGACGAGGGGAATGTCGGCGGTCGAAGACGCGGGGATGGAGTCCTCGTCGAGATCGGCCACGGCGGCGTCGACCGCATCCGCGGCCATGACGCGGTACGTCGTGTACTTGCCTCCGGCGATAGCGACAAGCCCCGGCACCGGATGGAAGACCATGTGCTCGCGCGAGACCTGCGTGGTCGCCTCGGCAGACTCCTCGGCCACCAGGGGACGGTAGCCGGCGTAGGTGCCGATGACGTCTTCGCGTCGCAGCGGCCGCGCGAGCCAGCGATTGGCCTGGCCGAGGAGGTAGGCGATCTCGTCCTCCGTCGCCTCAGGATCGGCGAGGCTCTCATCGGCATTGCGCTCGGTGTCGGTCGTGCCGACGATCCAGTCGCCACCCCAGGGCAGCAGGAAGAGCACGCTCGCAGGGGTCCGGGCAATGATCGCCGTGGTCGACCGGATGGCCTCGCCACGCACGACCAGATGCACTCCCTTGCTCTGCTGGACGCGCTCTGGTGCCTCAGCATCGACGAGCCGCAGGATCTCATCGGTCCAGATGCCGACCGCCGCGATGACGATGCGGGCACGGATGTCGAAGTGAGCGCCGGTGAGCTCATCCTCCACGCGGACGCCCGTCACGCGATCACCGTCTCGGAGCAGGTCCGTGACCCGGGTGCGCGTCAGCACATGGGCACCGTGCCCGGCTGCCGTGCGCGCCACGGCCACCGTGTGCCGGGCATCGTCGATCTGCGCGTCATGGAAGCGCACGGCACCAGCGATCTCCCCTGCGTCCAGATCCGGGGCGAGCTCCTTGGCCTCGTCGACGTTGAGGCTCTTGGGTCTCGGCATCGTGCCGCCGTAGCTGCCGATGCGGCTGAGGGCGTCATAGAGGCGCACCCCGGAGGCGACGTAGGGCCGCTCCCATTTCTTGCCGACGGGGAAGAGGAAGGGAATGGGGCGCACCAGGTGGGGTGCGAGTCGGTCGAGGAGCAGCCCGCGCTCGGTAAGGGCCTCATGGACGAGGGAGAACTCCCGCTGCTCGAGGTAACGCAGACCGCCGTGGGCGAGGCGAGAGGATCGCGAGGAAGTGCCTGCGGCGAGATCGCTCTGCTCCACCAGGGCGACGGAGAGACCCCGAGCGGCCGCGTCGAGAGCCGCTCCACATCCCACGACCCCGCCTCCGATGACGACCACATCGACGTCGTGGTCACGCAGGTAGTGAATCGAGCGGGCGCGCGAAGCGGTGCCGAGACGATCATCGACGTCGTTCACGTGATCATTCTCCTCCCCCGTCGCGCACGTGTCTTGACGAGTGTGCAGATGCGAGCACGATGCGACTCGGACTCCTGCACGCTACTGCACACTCGAGAGGTCACTCAGGGTCGAGGACGACGTCGATGCGCTGGAACTCCTTGAGATCGCTGTATCCGGTCGTCGCCATGGCCTTGCGCAGTGCGCCGATGATGTTGGCAGAGCCATCGGCGTGGGTGGATGGCCCACGCAGGATCTGCTCCAGCGTGCCGACGACACCGAGCTCCTTGCGCTCTCCACGAGGCAGGTGCGCATGCCAGGCCTCGGCGCCCCAGTGGACGCCACCACCGGGTGCATCGCTCGCCCGGGCCAGCAGGGAACCCACCATGGCCGCATCCGCACCGCAGGCAATCGCCTTGACGAGCGCCCCTGAGGATCCCACCGAGCCGTCGGCGATGACATGGACGTAGCGGCCACCGGACTCGTCGAGGTAGTCGCGTCGCGCCGCCGCGACATCCGCGATCGCGCTCGCCATCGGGACACGGATACCCAGGACGTCGGATGTGGTGTGGGCCGCACCGCCACCGAAACCGACGAGGACACCGGCGGCTCCGGTGCGCATCAGGTGCAGTGCTGCCTGATAGGTCGCGCAGCCCCCGACGATGACGGGGACTTCCAGGTCGTAGATGAAGGTCTTGAGGTTGAGGGGTGCATGGCCCGTCGCCACGTGCTCGGCCGACACCGTCGTGCCGCGGATCACGAGAAGATCGATGCCGGCGGCCACCGCCACTGGGGCCAGGCGCCCCGCCGCCTGGGGCGAGACCCCCGCGACGACGGTCACGCCGGCATCGCGGATCTGCCGAAGGCGCTCGGAGACGAGCCCCTCATCCACATCCGCGGCGGCATAGATGCGCTGGAGCAGCGCCGTCGCCTCGTGGGCGGGCGCCTGCCGAATCTGCTCGAACTGCGGTGCCGGATCGGCGTAACGAGTCCACAGGCCCTCGAGGTTGAGGGCCGCGGGGACACCGAGGCGACCGAGCTCGATCGCGCTCTCCGGCGAGACGACCGAGTCCATCGGAGCCGCCATCACGGGTGCATCGAAGCGATAGGCGTCGATCTGCCACGCGGTCGACACGTCGTCCGCGTCGCGGGTACGCCGACTCGGGGCGATGGCGACCTCGTCAAGGGAGTAGGCCACTCGGCCGCGCTTGCCTCGGCCGATCTCGATGTCTGCCACGTCAGTCCTAACGCGAGTGGTAGTTGGGGGCCTCGACGGTCATCACGACGTCGTGCGGGTGGCTCTCCTTGAGCCCCGCGGCGGTGATGCGCACGAAGCGACCCTTGGCATGCAACTCGGGGATGGTGGACGCTCCGGAGTAGCCCATCGACGCCCGGAGACCGCCGGTGAGTTGGTGTGCAACCACGGAAACGGGGCCTCGATAGGGCACCATGCCCTCGATGCCCTCGGGCACGAGTTTGTCGTCGCTGAGCACATCGTCTTGGAAGTAGCGATCCTTGGAGTAGGACCGCGCCTCGCCACGTGACTGCATCGCGCCGAGAGAGCCCATGCCGCGATAAGACTTGAACTGCTTGCCGCTGACGAAGACCACGTCGCCGGGTGCCTCCTGGCAGCCCGCGAGCAGGCTTCCCACCATGACCGTGTCGGCACCGGCGACCAGCGCCTTAGCGATGTCGCCCGAGAACTGCACTCCGCCATCACCGATGATCGGCACACCCGCGGGTCGCGCAGCCAGGCTCGCCTCGTAGATGGCGGAGATCTGGGGCACCCCGACGCCGGCGACGACGCGCGTGGTGCAGATGGACCCGGGCCCCACACCCACCTTGATGCCGTCGGCTCCGGCCTCGACCAGAGCCAGCGCACCCTCTCGGGTGGCGACGTTGCCGCCGACGATGTCGACCGGTGTGGTGCGCTTGAGCAGGGCGACCATCTCCACGACAGCACGCGAGTGTCCGTGGGCGGTATCCACGATGAGCAGGTCTACGCCGGCGTCGATGAGGTCGTGCGCGCGCTTCTCAGCATCGGGGCCCACGCCCACCGCGGCGCCCACGATGAGGCGACCATGGGCGTCCTTGGTCGCCAGGGGGTACTTGTCGGACTTGACGAAGTCCTTCACGGTGAAGAGTCCGCCCAGGCGACCGTCGGGATGGACGAGGGGGAGCTTCTCGACCTTGTGCTGGGCAAGGATGCGCAGGGCCTCCTCGGGATCGACACCGACCGGGGCCGTGATGAGCGGCATCGGCGTCATCACCTCGCGGACCCGACGGCCCATGTCGTCTTCGAAGCGCATATCGCGATTGGTGATGATGCCGACGAGCATCTGCCCTTCGTCGACCACGGGCACACCACTCATGCGGTACCGACCGCACAGGGCATCGACCTCGGCGAGGGTGTCGTCGGGGCCGCACGTGACGGGGTTGCTCACCATGCCGGCCTCGGATCGCTTCACCAGGTCGACCTGCGTCGCCTGATCCTCGATCGAGAGGTTGCGATGAAGGATGCCGACTCCACCCTGGCGCGCCATCGCGATGGCCATTCGAGACTCGGTGACGGTGTCCATCGCACTGGAGAGGAGCGGCACCTTGACGGTGATGTTGCGGGTGAGCCGACTCGTCGTATCGACCTCGCTCGGGACGACATCGGACTCCGCCGGCAGCAGCAGGACGTCGTCGAAGGTCAGCCCGAGATAGGCGAAGGGCTCAGGGAGCGCGGGTCCGTCCGACATGGCGTCAGGCTACTCGCCCCCCGCAGGAGGCCGCTCCGAGCGCAGTCGTCGAACACCCGGATGGTGGAGCCAGGTGGGTCGCAGGGCCGCGGGCAGGGATTCCTCGATCGAGTACGTCGCTGCCCGGCCGGTGGCCCAGGATGCGGCCAGCCAGGCGGCGTAGCCCGACAGGGGCGGCTTGGCCGACCCGCCGGGCCGGGCCGCCTGGGGGTGGTCGGCGGCGACCAAGGCGAGCGGCCACTCGAGCGTTACCCATCCCTCAGCACGCAGCAAGGGGCTCACGGCCGGCAGATCCTCGATCCGACCCGTCACGGCGGCGGAGATGATCCGGGACTTGGCCTCGTGTCGCGCGGACTGGCCCGTGCAGACCTCCAGCGCCACTCGCGCATGCTCGGTCGCGGCGACCTGATCGCCGACGAGTAGCGCGCGTTCGGCGCCCACCCAATGCCATCGCGTGAGGGTGCGCCAGCCGGTCTCTGCAGGCTGTGACGCATCGGCATGCCAGGCCCCCGCCTGCTCGGCATCTCCGGACGCGATGGCGTCGGCCGCCAGCCCCACGAGCGCATCCGCGATCGACTCCGAGTCCGTGGCGCACCTGAGCGCTTCGCCATCGAGTCGCGCGGCCTCGGCAGTCGCGCCGATCTGACGTCGGTGGCTCGCGCATGTCGACAGGGCGAGAGAGATCCATGTGCCACCAGGCTGACTCAGCGTCGCGAGAGTGTCATCCGCAGCGGCGTAAAGGCCCTGGGCGCCGAGTTGAACCGCGTGTTGCCAGGTGGCGGGTTGAGCCCGCACGATCACGCACCGACGGCGCGTGCGAGCAATGTGATGGCCTCAGAGAGATCCGACACACGCTCACCACGAGGTGGCTCGACAGGCCACCAGCCCGGGCCTCCGAGCAGGATCAGCGGCTCAGGCCGCAGCTCGGGCAGGCACGCGAGGGGGGAGGGATCGCCGGTCTCGCGCGTCTGCGACCAGACCAGCACCGCGCCCGGGCCCGTGCGACGCATCGCCTGTCCAACTGCCTCGGTGGGCGTGCGCGCGCCCATCATGCGCATTGCCACGTGACGTTCGGCCAGGCCGGCGGCAAGCGCCCACATGGGAAGGACGTGGAACTCACCAGGGGCGGCTGCCAGGAGCACGGTGGCCGGTGAGGTGGCTGGCGCCCGGCTCACGCGCTCGCTGAACTCCGCCTGAATCGCTTCGGAGAGCACGTGCTCGACGTCGATGCCGGTGCCGGACTGCTCCCACTTCTGACCGATGCCGATAAGCACCGGGACCACGAGGTGATCCCAGGTCCACACCACACCACGTCGATCAAGCGTCTCGCCCACGATCGCCCGGCACGCGTCAGCGTCGAGCGCAATCGCGGCACGCGCCAACCCGCGGGCATTGGGTGTGCCACCGGGGATGGCGACAACGTGTCCACCCCCCTGCCGTGCGGCCGCGTCGATGAGTGCGGGGCTGCCATCGATCACGCCCTCGCCCGCGGAGTCTTCGACCTGTGCAACACGGGCAGCCTCCGCCGGAGGCACTCCCGAGAGGACGAGGCGACGCATGCGTTCGAGTCGCGCGACATCGGCGGGTGAGTAGCGGCGATGGGCACCCGCGGCATGCTGGCTGGGGCCCAGGCCGTAGCGACGGTCCCAGGTGCGCAGCGTGGCGGGGGCAACCCCGAGGCGTCGCGCCACGGCGGCCACGGTCAGGCCGGGCCCAGGGTCAGGCTCGAGGCCAGCGGCCGCCATGAGCGACTCGCTAGGGCTCGTGGACATGGCACCATTCTCCGCCCTGGAGAGCAGGGCGCATCCTGAGGCCGAGACCGGGGCAGAAATCATTCATCTTGGCCTCTTGACCAACTTACGGCGCGATTGCTAAGGTCAGGGAATCACCCCAAGGGCAGGAGGCAAGTGAGATGGCGGATATATCCCGGCTCCCCGGGCCCAATGCGGACATCTGGGACTGGCAGCTGAGCGGGGCCTGCCGCGGCGAAGACCCCGACACCTTCTTCCATCCCGAGGGCGAGCGAGGCCCCGCCCGCGAGGCGCGCGAGCGCGCCGCCAAGGCCGTGTGCGCCGCCTGCCCCGTGCTGGCCCAGTGCGCGGCCCACGCCCTCGCCGTGCGCGAGCCCTACGGAGTGTGGGGCGGCATGAGCGAAGACGACCGCGAGACGGTCTACCAGCAGCAGCGCCGTCGCCTCGCGACCGCCGTCTGACCAGGCGCAAAAAGCCCCACCCGCGATCCGGGTGGGGCTTTTTGATGTTGCAAGACAACTGGGCCCCCAGCAATGTCTGCGAGGGCCGGAGCGCTGCCTAGTGGCTGTGCCCGTGGTGGCCGTGCCCGTGGCTGTGACCCGCGGCGGGCTCCTCCGCCTCGGGCTTGTCCACGACGAGCACCTCGGTGGTGAGGAGCATGCCCGCGATGGACGCGGCATTGGTGAGCGCCGATTTGGTGACCTTGACCGGATCGATGACGCCCGCGGCGATGAGGTCCTCGTAGACGCCCGTCGCGGCGTTGAGGCCCTGGCCGACAGGCAGCTCAGCGACGTTGCTTACGACGACGTAGCCCTGCTCGCCGGCGTTCTCGGCGATCCAGCGCAGCGGCTCGACCGCCGCCTTGGCCACGACCGACACGCCCGTGGCCTCGTCTCCGGAGAGCCCGAGCTCACCCGCGAGGGACTTGCTCGCATGGACCAGGGCGGTGCCACCGCCCGCGACGATGCCCTCGTCGATGGCGGCGCGCGTCGCGGAGACGGCGTCCTCGACGCGGTGCTTCTTCTCCTTGAGTTCGACCTCGGTGTGAGCACCGACCTTGATGACGACGACGCCGCCGGAGAGCTTGGCGAGACGCTCCTGGAGCTTCTCCCGATCCCAGTCGGAGTCAGTGCGCTCGATCTCCTGACGGATCTGTCCGACGCGATCGGCCACGGCCTGCTTGTCTCCCCCGCCGTCGACGATCGTGGTGTCATCCTTCGTCACCACGACGCGGCGTGCATGACCGAGCACCTCGAGGCCGACCTGGTCGAGCTTGAGCCCGACCTCGGGGGCGACCACCTGGGCGCCGGTAAGGATGGCGATGTCTTGGAGGACCGCCTTGCGACGGTCGCCGAAGGCCGGGGCCTTGACCGCGCACGAGGCGAAGGTGCCGCGGATGCGATTGACGACGAGCGTGGACAGTGCCTCGCCGTCGACGTCCTCCGCGATGATGAGGAGGGGCTTGCCAGTCTGGGAGGCCTTCTCGAGCACGGGCAGGAGCTCCGAGACGCTCGACACCTTGCCCTGGACGAGCAGGATGCTGGCGTCCTCGAGGACAGCCTCCATGCGCTCGGCGTCCGTGACGAAGTAGGGCGAGATGTAGCCCTTGTCGAACTGCATGCCCTCGGTGAACTCCAGGCCCATCTCGGCGACACTGGACTCCTCAACCGAGATGACGCCGTCCTTGCCGACCTTGTCGAAGGCGTCCGCGATGAGCGAGCCGACCTCGGCGTCCTGGGAGGAGATGGTGGCGACCTGGGCGATCTCTTCGCGGCCCTGCACCTCGCGGGCAGTCGCCATGAGCGCGTCGTTCATGGAGGTGACCGCTGCGTCGATGCCCTTCTTCAGGGACATCGGATTGGCACCGGCCGCGACCTGGCGCAGGCCCTCCTTGACCATGGCCTGAGCGAGAACGGTCGCCGTGGTGGTGCCGTCGCCCGCGACGTCGTTGGTCTTGGTGGCGACCTCCTTGACGAGCTGAGCGCCGAGGTTCTCGTAGGGGTCCTCAAGCTCAATCTCGCGGGCGATGGTCACGCCGTCGTTGGTGATCGTGGGTGAGCCCCACTTCTTGTCGATGACGACATTGCGGCCACGCGGGCCGAGGGTCACCTTGACGGTGTCGGCGAGCTGGTTGACGCCGCGCTCAAGGCTGCGGCGGGCTGACTCGTCGAACTCGAGGATCTTGGCCATGAGGGGTCCTTCTGCTTCGAAGCTGAATGGGTGCGATCGTGGCCCCGCACGCGCGCCGGGTTGGCTGAGCCAACCCGGCGTCGCGCGTCAGGGTGTGCCCGACAGAGGCGGCTCTGCCGACTCGCCGGGTGTGCCCGACAGAGGCGGCTCTGCCGACTCGCCGGGCTGAAGTCCTACTGCTCCACGACCGCGAGAACGTCGCGGGCCGAGAGGATGAGGTACTCCTCGTTGTTGTACTTGACCTCGGTGCCGCCGTACTTCGAGTAGATGACGACGTCGCCGACCTTGATGTCGAGCGGGATGCGCTTGTCGCCGTCCTCGTCGAAGCGACCCGGACCCACCGCAAGGACCTTGCCCTCCTGGGGCTTCTCCTTTGCGGTGTCAGGGATGACGAGACCGGAAGCGGTCGTCTGCTCGGCGTCGAGAGTCTGGACGAGGATGCGATCCTCGAGCGGCTTGATGGAGACCGACACGGTGATGTCCTCCGGGTTGAGTTGGTTGTCTGATGGTCGCCCCGTCGTCGCGGTGCCGGTTCGACCCGGTGGCACTTCCCCGGCCTAGCAGTCTCCGGGTGTGAGTGCCAGGACCTACTGTAGGGGCGCGGTTAGCACTCCGTCAAACCGAGTGCCAGATCCCCCGCCTCGTCGCGCTAGCCTCCCCTCGTGCCCCAGCCCCAGCCCCGCGACCTCCTCACGGTCCAGGCAGGAGCCCTCCGGGAGGCCCTGGCCGCCCTGTCGGATACCGCCGATCCCGGTGCCCTCGCCGGCGTGCGGGCTGCCTACCCCGAGGCTGATCCGGGCCTTATCTCTGCCCTCGCCACCCAGTTGCGTCTGCAGCGCAGAGCCGAGGACCGCCTCGGGTCCTGGGCACAGGAGATGGTCCTGGAGGAGGAGGCCCTCCAGCAGGCCACCCGCAGGGAGGTCGCCCGCTACCGGGCCGCACGTGTGTCAGAGCGCCTAGACCACTCGCAGGCCCCTGACCGCACGGTCGCGGATGTCGGATGCGGCCTGGGCGTCGACGCTCGCGCGCTTGCCGAGACGGGGTTGCGCGTGCTCGCCATCGAGCGGGATCCGTGGCGGGCCGAGGCGGCGGAGATCAATCTCGCTCTGTTCGCTGATCGTGTGCGAGTCCTGTGCGGCGACGCATTGTCGCTCGACTCGGCGGCACTCGACTCGTGCAAGGCGGCGTACGTCGATCCGGCTCGCCGCGCGCAGGCAGGGCCTCGGCGCATCGACGGCGGACGGAGCAGGGCGGTTAGGGATCCTGGCGCTTGGTCGCCCCCGTGGCCCTGGGTCGTGGCCCTCTCGGAGCGCATGCCCGTCGTGGCCAAGGTCTCACCCGGCTTCGATGCGCGGCTCGCGCCCGCAGCTGCTGACATCGAATGGCTCGACCACGATGGCGACACGGTGGAGGCGAGCGTGTGGCTGGGGTCGTGGGGGCACGGGATGCGGCGCGCGGTGGCGCTGGGGGGAGACGTATCCGAGTCGATCGAGGCACCTCGCAATGAGGCTGCGACCCCAGGGCCATCGACGTCGCAGGTCGGCCCATTGCTCGTGGAGCCCACGCCCGCGGTGATCCGCGCGCAACTCGTCGCGCGACTCGCGCAGATGCTCGATGCTCCACGACTCGATGGCGGCGACTGGTTGACCGCCTCCCAACCCTGCGGCACCCTGCTCGCGCGTGCCTGGCGGGTCATCGATGAGGTGCCGCACGGTGCCCGCGAACTACGCGGATGGCTGCGGGGACAGGGATCGGTGACGTGGAAGACCGCGGACGCTCACGTGTCGGCCCAGGACTGGGATCGGCGCGTGGGCCATCGTGCAGGCGATGGCCCTTCGGTCACGATCGTGATCACCGGCCAGGGCAGAGCCTTCGCGGTCGAGCGCGCGCAGGCCTAAGCGCTCAACGAACGAGCGATCGCAGCGACCGAGTCCGGGCCGACACCGCAGCACCCACCGATGAGGGCGACCCTCGGCACCTCGCGCCACCGCGACACCAGGTCCTCGCCGACATCGGTGCCCTCACCGGACCACCCGGCGGTCGGGGACCACGCCCGCCCCGAGTTGGGATAGGCCACGAGCGCCGGAGCACCGGAAGCCGAAAGGCGACCGAGCAGCGATGTCACATGCTCGGGAGCCGTGCAATTGACGCCCACTGCGCGGATCGACGGAGCCTGCTCCGTGATCGGCACGAGGTCCTCGACCGGCTGCCCGGCAGAAGTGTGAGCGCTATCCGAGCAGCTCAGGGTGAGCCAGGCCGGGATGTCTGCGAAGTCGGCGAGGACCTCGACCAGGGCCGACACCTCGTCGAGGTCGGGGATCGTCTCGATTGCGAGGAGATCGGGTTGCGTGGACGCGATGACCGCCAGTCTCTCGGAGTGGAAGTCGATGAGACGGTCTCGGCTCACTCCGTAGCGCCCTCGGTACTCACTGCCGTCGTGCAGGATGGCGCCGTAGGGTCCTACGCTCGCCGCCACGAGCGCGTCGCGACCGGCGACTGCACCTCGGGCGACGTCCACCGCGGTGCGCAAGGCAGCATCCGCCTCTGCTGCCGCGCGGCCTGCCGCGACGAAGCCCTCACGCGATACCTGGTAGCTCGCGGTCACGACGACACGGGCTCCTGCGTCGAGGTAGGCATCATGCACGGCGCGAATCTCGCTGGGCTGGTCCGCCAGGATCCGCGCGGACCACAGTGCGTCACCCAGGTCGTGGCCTCGACGTTCCAGTTCTGTGGCGAGCCCACCGTCGATCGGGAGCGGCGCGCCTGCAAAGACGTCGTCGACGGTGATCAGATCGATGGCGCTCAGATGTAGTCCTCGAGCGCCGCCGGGGTGAGCCCCTGGGCGCGGCCGAGCTCCAGGATCTTCTCGAGGCCGACATCCAGGCCGTCGACCCAGTGCAGGAGCACGATGTCTCCCGCCTTGATGGGCGGCTCCCAGTACTCCACCTGGTTGTCATCGGTGACGACGACATTCCACAGCACGATGCGATTGATCCCGCACTCCTCGGCGTACTTCAGCACCTCGGGATCGTTCGGGCCCGCGCCATAGGGCGGGCGCAACATCCAGGGGCGATAGCCGAACTGCTTCTCGAAGCGATCCTGCGTCTCGCAGATCTCCCACTGCACGTCGGTCTTGGGGTCGTTGAGCGCGCCGTGCACCATCGTGTGGTTCTGCACCGAACCGCCGTACGCCGTCACGGCCTCGAAGTAGTCCGTCTTGTCGCGCACGGCGTACTCCGTGAGGAACGCCGTCACCGGAATCTGGTAGCGCTCGACAACTTCACGCACCGCGGCGGAGTCCACGAGTCCGTCGTCAATGGTGATGAAGAAGACGGGATCCTCCGTCTCGACCCAGTTGAGGACCTGCAGGTCGGAGTCCGCGACGTTGGTCTCGCTGCGTCCCGACTGGCCCTCGGCCAGGGTCTCGCTCCCCATCTGGAGGGAATCATCGAGGGCTGCGACGTAGGCGTCGTCGCTCGGAGTCGGCAGGGGCGCGGAGGAGCTGGGGGCGGATGCATCCGTAGGGCTCGCTGTCGGGGCGGCAGACGGCTCGGTCGCGGAGGCTGACTCAGGCGACCCGGTGAGGGAGCCCACGGCAAAACCGGCGAAGCCCGCGACGAGGAAGGCGGCGCCAATCGCCAAGCCGGGCAGAAGCCCCGGGGTGCGCCTCGCCTCAGTCACCCCTCGACGATACCCGCGCGCGGAGGCGGAAGCCCGCTGCGCACCGCTGCGACCACGATCTCGTGGACGGGCAGTGAGGAGTCAGCCCCGATCCCGGGAGCCGAGGGCGGCCGCCCTCTCTCCACGAGGGCCGCTCCGAGGGCCGCCACCATCGCTCCGTTGTCGGTGCACAGGCTCGGGGGTGGGACGCGCACGTCTAGATGACCCGCACGCTGATCAAGCAACGCACGCAGCCGGGAATTGGCCGCGACACCTCCACCGACGATGAGGGTGCCGATCCCCGAGTCCTCGCAGGCCCGGAGCGCCTTGGTGACGAGCACGTCCGTGACAGCCTCCTGGAAGGCAGCTGCGACGTCGGCCGTTGGGACCGGCTCCCCCGCTGCCTCCCGCGCCCGGAGCCAGCGCACGACAGCGGTCTTGAGTCCCGAGAAGGAGAAGTCGAGTCGATGCTCGGCATCATCGCGGGGCGACATCAGGCCGCGCGGGAAGTCGATCGCGGCCGGATCGCCATCGACGGCGGCGCGGTCGATGTGCGGTCCTCCGGGGAAGGGCAGCCCCAGGAGGCGGGCGACCTTGTCGAACGCCTCACCTGCCGCATCATCAAGCGTCGCGCCGAGAGGTGTCACGTCGAGCGTCACGTCATCGACGCGCAGCAGTGACGTGTGACCGCCCGATACGAGGAGTGCGATCGCGGGCTCCGGGATATCGCCGTGGACGAGTCGATCCACCGCGACGTGTGCGGCCAGGTGGTTGACGCCGTAGATCGGGCGATCCAGCGCCACAGCGAGACCCTCCGCCGCACTCACGCCCACGAGCAGTGCGCCGACGAGCCCCGGCCCGGAAGTGACGGCGATGGCATCGACGTCACCGAGTGCGACACCAGCCTCGGCCGTCGCACGGTCCAGGGTGGCATCGAAGGCCTCGAGGTGCGCGCGACTGGCGACCTCGGGCACCACTCCCCCGAAGCGGGCCTGCTCCTCCACACTCGAGGCGACGGCATCCGAGAGCAGAGTGCGTCCCCGCACGAGTGCGATGCCGGTCTCGTCGCAGGAGGTCTCGATCCCAAGGACCAGGGGCCCATCGGTCATGCCCGCCTCCTGCGCATGATGAGGGCGTCGAGGCCGGGACCGTAGTAGGAGGTGCGGCGCGCGATGGCCGCGAATCCTTCGGACTCATAGAGGGCGATGGCGGCTGCGTTGTCGGCCCTCACCTCGAGGAGCACCTCCGAGCAGCCGCGCTCCTCAGCGGTCGCGAGCAAGCGCTCGAGCAGGTCACGGGCAATGCCACGGCCGCGGTGGTCGGAGTCCACGGCGATGGTCTGGATGTCGGCGGTTGGCGGGCGCACCATGACTCCGCCGTACGCCGCGATCCGACCCGACTGCTCCATGACGAGATAGGCCCGGTCCTCCTGTGCAAGTTCCGACCAGAACTGCGCCGACGACCAGGCCGTGTCGGGGAAGACGGACTCCTCGATGGCGATGACGGACGGGATGTCCCACCAGCGCATGCGCCGGAGCTCAGTCGCGCTCACGCCGGCACCGCATCAGGCCGGCGCAGATAGAGCGGCAGGGCGGGCAGGAGCCAGCGGCCCTCCGATGCGAGCGCAGCCAGGAGCGACGCCGTGGGCGCACCGGAACCACCCGACGCGTCTTCGGGCCAATGTCGATCGCCCGGCAGTGTCTCGCCCGCCTCGACGCGCTCAAGCACCAGCCGGGCAAGATCCGCTGCGGCCGGCAGTGCCAATTCGTCGACGCCGTCGACATCGCCGATGACGCGACCCCGGCGTGGGTAGCCGGGGTTAGGGAGGATGAGCGGACCCTCGACGCGGTGTAGCCCGACAGGGCCGGCTTCGCCGGTCCGCCGGGCCATCTCCGCGCGAAGCGCATCGTCGTACGCCGCCCACGCCACCTCGACACGACGCGAACGCGTCACGACCGTGAAGGGACCCGGGTCGCGCCCTGACTGTCCCCGAGCGATGACATCGAGGGTCATGGCCCCGACCGCGGGGATGCCCAGCGCGTGAGCGGTCGCCCGTGCAAAGGTGACGCCCACACGAAGGCCGGTGAAGGGACCCGGGCCCACCCCTACGGCGATGAGATCAAGCTGGGCGGGTGTGGTCCCCGCTGCGGTGAGCACCTCGCGCACAAGCCTCGGCAGCACCTCGGCATGGCGGCGCGCATCGAGGTGGGACGCCTCCGCCAGCACGTCGCCCGACGACGAGACGACCGCGACAGTCGTGCGAGCTGTCGCGGTGTCAAGGGAGAGGACGGGCACGAAGACACCCTAGGCCGGCAGGAAGGGTCTCCTGCGGGCTCAGCATCGACCAAAGCCTCGAGCGATGCGGGAATCCAGCGCGGTCCGTGACCGGTGACACGTGCCTCGCGCCCATCGCCCGCGGGGACGAAAGCGATGTCCAATCGACTGTCCGAGAGGTGCTCCACTCGGCCGGCACCCCACTCCACCACGGTGACGGCACCCTCGACGTCAAGGTCAAGGTCATCGATCTCCGATGGACTCCCGAGGCGATAGGCATCGACATGCAGGAGGTCGATGCCCCGCCCGCCGGCAGGATGGCGGCGCGCGATGACGAACGTCGGGCTCGTCACCGCACCGCGCACACCGAGACCCTCGCCGAGGCCGCGGGTGAATGTCGTCTTGCCGGCCCCGAGGTCGCCCGTGAGCACGATGAGGTCACCAGCCCGCACATGACCGGCGACTCGACGACCCCAGGATTGCGTGGCCTCGCTGTCGTCCAGGTAGATGCGTTGCTCCGGCATCAGCTCACGCGCTCGACGAGTGCCCGAAGGTGCTTGTTGACGTCGTCGACCGCCTCGAGGGTGAGCATGTGCCCCACTCCGGGCAGGATCACGAGCTCCGCGGACGGCGTGTGGCGGACGATTTCGTAGCTGTGACCGACCGGTGTGAGGAGATCGGAGTCGCCGACCATGACGAGGAGATCGCAGCGGTCAAGCACGTGCAGCGCCTCCACCTTGTCATGGCCCTGCAGGGCAGGCAGGAGATCGGCGAGCACATCGACGGGGGTGCCGTTGATGAGATCAGCCACGATGCGCGTGCCATCCGGCGGCACCGTCGACCCGAAGGCGTACGCCCGCGTGATGAGCAGGCCCAGGTCACTGGAGGAGCGGCGCGCGCGCTCGATGAGCCCGGACACCGGCCCTTGAGACTCCAGGGCGGCACCGATGGAGGGCGCGACACGATGCGCCAGGCGCGCGACAGGTCGCGGCAAGCCGAGATCGACGTCGGCAATGCCTCCAGCGGAAGTAGCCAGGAGCGCCACTCCCCGCACACGATCACCGAAGAGATCCGGGCGCTGCTCCGCCAGCGCCATGATCGTCATGCCGCCCATGGAGTGACCGACGAGCACCACCGGGCCCACCGGCGCCACCGCGTCGAGGACGCAACCAAGATCCGTGCCGAGTCGCTCGATGGTCGTGCCGGGTACGCCGCGCTGCGAGCCACCGTGCCCCCGCTGGTCCCAGAGCACCACGCGCGCCACCCCGCGGAGGGCTTCCCGCTGCCCCGGCCAGGAATCGAGCGACAGCCCGTAGCCGTGCGTGAAGATCACCGTCGGCGCCCCGGGGGGTGCCTCATCCAGTTCCTCGACGACATGGAGCGCGACACCGTCGTCGGTGACCACCTCGTGAGTGACACCGCGGGCTGACTCAATGCCGACAAACTCACGGCCTTGCAGGCGCCGTGTCGCAAGGCGTTCGGCCAGCGCGCCGGCTGCGACGCCGGCAGCGAGGACGCCGAGTGCGGCGAGGCCCTTCGCGCCCCTGCCCAGGTCGGCCATCCTCACCCCTCCACGTAGCGCCGCGGCACGCGCGATCCGAGGCGCGTGACGATCTCGTAACCGATGGTGTCATCCCATCCAGCCCAGTCCTGCGCCGTCGGCTCACCTGCGTGACCGGGACCCCAGACCGTGACCTCATCGCCCGCGATCACGGGTGCATCACCGACGTCGACCACCACCTGGTCCATGGCGATGCGCCCCACGATCGGTCGCTGTTCGCCCTTGATCAGCACGCGCGCCCCGCGCGCCGTGCGGGGTAGGCCATCGCCATAGCCGAGGGGGACGAGCGCGAGCGTGGTCTCATGTGGCGCCCGCCAGGTGAGGTTGTAGGACACACCGTGACCGGCGGGCACCCGCTTGGTCGCCGCCACTTCGGCGCGCAGGGTCATCACCGGGCGCAGGGGGCCCATGTCAATAGCCGGGCCCGGTGCGACGCCGTACATCGCGATGCCGATTCGCACAAGGTCGTAGCGCGTCTCCGGACGCGAGAGAGCGGCTCCACTCGATGCAAGGTGCCGCACCTCCGGCTGCACGCCGGCCCGCGCCGCCTCGGCAAGTGCGCGTTCGAAGGCAGCGACCTGCTCGCTGGTCTCGGGAGCCTCGGGGATATCCGCGCTCGCGAGATGCGACCAGATGCCGGCCACCTCGATGCCCGACGCTGCCGCAGCGGCAGCGAGCAAGTCAGGCCAGGTGTCGGGCGAAGAGCCGCCGCGACCGAGCCCCGTGTCGATCTTCAGGTGCACGCGAGCCACGCGACCGGACTCCGCAGCAGCGCTGGCGACATCGCGGAGCATGCCCAGGCTGCCCACACCGAGATCGACACCTTCGTCGACGCACCTCACGAGGGCCCCATCACCCGGGGCGTAGAGCCAGGCGAGGATGCGCCCGGAGTCTCCGGCGTCGCGGAGTTGCACCGCTTCCGAAGGCAGGGCCACTCCAAGCCAGGTGACACCCGCGGTGCGCGCGGCTCTCGCCACCTGGACAGCGCCGTGGCCGTAGGCATCAGCCTTGACGACGGCCATGCGGGCTACCTCGGGTCCGCCACATGCCGGACCGAGGACATAGTCGAGATTGCCTCGCAGCGCCGCGAGGTCGATGACGGCTTCAGCCCGGATAGTCACTTCAGGCCTCGCCGCCGCGACGCACCAGCCCGATGGCGTCGGGGATCGCCGCGATGATGTCGGGTGCTGTCACCGGTCGGCCGCCTTGGGCCGCCAGCCGCCCTGCCAGTCCGTGCACGCCCACCGCTGCCGCTGCAATCCACGCTGCGTCGTCGATGTCGACATCGCCGCGAGCAGCGGCTCCCGCGAGCAGCGCGGCCATGAGTCCCGCGAGCACATCGCCGCTGCCGGCCGTCCCGAGATCCGGAGTGCCCCAGGTGTCGATGTACGCCGCGCCACTGGGCGATGCGATGACCGTCCCCGGGCCCTTGAGGACGATGACGGCTCCGAGCTCGCGCGCAGCCTGGCGGGCACTCCCGAGACGGTCCTCGTCTTCCCCCGTGCCGATCGCGAAGCCCAGTGCTGCGAACTCTCCCTCGTGCGGAGTGAGGACCGTGGGGCGCTTCCGTGCCGACAGGCTGTCACTGGCCGGAGGCTGGCGCAGCATGCGCAAGGCATCGGCGTCGACGACGACAGGGGCATCGACGTTGAGCACGTCGCGCAGCAGGGACCGACCATCGACATCCAGGCCCAGACCCGGACCCACCACCCATGCGTTCGTGCGGGTCACCGAGGCCGGCGCGTCCGCGGCAATCACCACGTCCCAAAACTCATCGACCAGTGCCTCGGCGAGTCCGTCGCCTCGATCGAGGACATGCACCATCCCCACGTTGCCGTGTCGGGCGCTGCCGGTCGCCATGAAGGCAGCGCCGCGGTAGCGAGCGCTGCCTGCGGCGATCCCGACCACGCCGCGCGAGTACTTGTAGTCCGAGGGGCCAGGCTCGGGCACCGAGTCAGCGAGGTCGAGCGGGTCGAGCGCATGGAGGCCCGCTGGGGGAAGCGCATCGTCGAGCCCGATGTCCACGACGAGGACAGCGCCGGCGTGATCACGGCCTGGTGACAGCAGGAGGCCCGGCTTGAGACAGCCGAAGGTGACAGTCGCGTCCGCATCGATGGCGGCGGCAGGATCGGCGACCGCACCGGTGTCGGCATCCACACCCGAGGGGATGTCCACCGCGACAACAAGGGCACCTGATTCGGCGGCCAGAGTCGCGCAGCGGGCCGCCTCCGCGCGCAATGCACCGCGTCCGCCAATGCCGAGGATTCCGTCAAGGATCAGGTCCGCCCGCGCGATGACCTGATCGGTCGCGGCCTGCGGGGCGACAGCACCGCCTGCCTCGACGAGCGCGTCGAGGCCGCCCGCATGACTGCGCTCGCCCAGCAGGACGGCATCGACGCGAGCTCCGCGGCGCGCCAGCTGCGCCCCGGCGTAGAGCGCATCTCCGCCGTTGTTGCCGCTGCCGATGAGGAGGACCACGCGCGCGCCGGCGATCCGCAGTCCGAGGTCGCGCATGAGGGTCGCGCACGCGTCCGCGAGGCCGGTGGCGGCACGCTCCATCAGGGCCCCCTCGGGCAGGCCTGCCATGACGGCTTCCTCAGCCGCACGCACCGTGGCGACGTCGTAGACGGGCCTCATGGGGATGCGCTCGCGCCTATTCGACGGTGACGGACTTGGCGAGGTTGCGCGGTTGGTCGACGTCGTGGCCCTTCACCGTGGCCATCGCGCACGCGAAGACCTGCAGGGGCACCGTCGAGACGAGCGGCTGCATGAGCGTAGGAACTGCCGGGACCCGGAAGATCACATCGGCGTAGGGGGTCACCGACTCGTCGCCCTCCTCCGCGATGACGATCGTGCGAGCACCACGAGCGCGCACCTCCTGGATATTGGAGATGATCTTGCCGTGCAGCGACGCGCGGCCGCGCGGTGACGGCACGATGCACACCACGGGCACGCCCTCCTCGATGAGGGCGATCGGACCGTGCTTGAGCTCGCCCGCAGCGAAGCCCTCGGCATGCATGTAGGCGAGCTCCTTGAGCTTGAGTGCGCCCTCCAGGGCGACGGGATAGCCGACGTGGCGGCCGATGAAGAGCACCGAGGTCGCGTTGGCGAGCTCGCGAGCGAGCGCCTGGACTCCCTCGCTGGTGTCGAGGGTGAGATCCACCGCCTGGGGCATGTCACTGAGATCGGTAAGCACGTTGCGGATCTCGTCGCCGAACATGTTGCCGCGAACCTGCGCGAGGTAGAGGCCCACGAGATACGCGGCGACGATCTGCGTGAGGAAGGCCTTCGTGGACGCGACCGCGATCTCGGGGCCGGCGTAGGTATAGAGGACCGCGTCGCACTCACGCGGAATAGTCGACCCGACGGTGTTGCAGATGGCGAGCGCCTTCGACCCCTGCTCGCGCGCGTAGCGCAGGGCCATGAGCGTGTCCATCGTCTCGCCCGACTGGGAGATGGCGATAGTCAGCGTGCGCCCATCGACGATGGGGTCCCGATAGCGAAACTCGCTGGCAAGCTCGACATCGACGGGGATGCGCGTCCAGTGCTCGATGGCGTACTTCGCGACGAGGCCAGCGTGGTACGCCGTGCCACAGGCGACGACCACGATCTTGTCGATCTCGCGGAGCTCGGCATCGGTGAGGCGCATCTCGTCGAGGTGCAGACGCCCATCGCGTGCCACTCGGCCGCGCAGGGAGTCGGCGACCGCCTTGGGCTGCTCGGCGATCTCCTTGAGCATGAAGAGGTCGTAGCCACCCTTCTCGGCGGCGGCGGCGTCCCAGGTGACGGTGAAGGGCTTCGCCTCCACCGTCTGACCGTCGAAGTCGGTGATCACCACGGCATCTCTCGATATCTGCACGACCTGGTCCTGGCCGAGCTCGAGTGCCTCGCGCGTGTGGGAGACGAAGGCGGCGACATCGGAGGCGAGGAAGTTCTCCCCCTGACCTATGCCGACGACGAGCGGGGAGTTGCGTCGTGCTGCTACGACGACGTCGACGTCATCGGCCACGACAGCGACCAGCGTGAAGGCGCCCTCAAGTTGCCTGCACGTGCGACGCATGGCTTCGGCCAGGTCACCTCCGCAGCGCGGGAGCTCGGCAGCGAGGAGGTGGGCCACGACCTCGGTATCGGTCTCCGACGTGAGCACGACGCCGGCGGCGGTGAGCTCATCCCGGAGCTCAGCGAAGTTCTCGATGATGCCGTTATGGATGACGGCCACGGTGCCGTCCTCGCTCACGTGCGGATGGGCGTTGGCATCCGTGGGACCCCCGTGCGTGGCCCAGCGCGTGTGGCCAATGCCGATGGTGGCCGCCTCGAGCGGATCCTCGCCCAGCAGGGACTCGAGATTGGCCAGCTTGCCGGCCTTCTTGCGCACATCGAGGCGATCGCCCGTGACGACAGCCACCCCCGCAGAGTCGTAGCCGCGATACTCCAGGCGCCGCAGGCCCTCGACGACTACCTCCAGTGCCTGCTTCTCACCGACGTAGCCCACGATGCCGCACATGGGCTCCAGGGTACGCGGCCCCGGTGGTGGAGTCGGGCTGCCGCTCTCAGGCGGGGCTCAGGTGTCGGTCCCCCCGCGTAGCGTGGGGGCGAAGTAGGGGCAATGGCCTTCAGTGAGATGACACCTCAGGCTTAAGGCTTAAGGCCTGAGGCAATTGAGTTCATCCACAGCGGCTCACAATTCACGCTGGCAACCTTGCCAGCAGGTGCGTCATCCACAGGGCGCGTCGAATGACGTCCTACGGGGACATCGCCCCGACCTCGTAGCCCCCACGAACAAAGAGACCTAGGCAGTGATCGATAGCGAGGCACGCACGGCTGCAGCGATTGCCTCCGCCGCATCGCGTGCGGCCTCGGCAGTGGGCGCCTCGACCATGACCCTCACCAGCGGCTCCGTGCCCGAGGGCCGAAGCAACACACGGCCTGCATTGCCGAGCTCGCGCTCGACCGTTTCGACGACGGCCGTGACCTCAGCGCTCTCCGCGAGGCGCGACCTGTCAACCCCCGCGACGTTGATGAGGACCTGCGGCAGGCGCGTCATCACCGCGGCGAGGTCCTTGAGACTCGAACCCGTCTCCGCCATGCGGTCCAGGAGCGCGAGAGCCGTGAGTACGCCGTCACCTGTCGTCGCCCGGTCGAGCACCACGACATGTCCACTCTGCTCACCACCCAGGGCATACCCCTGCGCGCGCATCTCTTCGAGCACGTAGCGATCGCCGAAAGCGGTCGTCATCACGTTGATGCCGTGCTCCTCCATGGCGATCCGGAAGCCCAGGTTGGACATCACCGTGGCGACCACCGTGTCGCGTGCGAGCGTGCCGCGATCACGCATTCCCAGGGCAAGGATCGCCAGGATCTGGTCGCCATCGACGACGTTGCCGTCGGCATCTATCGCGAGGCACCGGTCGGCATCGCCGTCGTGGGCGATGCCGATGTCAGCTCCGTGCTCGAGCACCGCGGCGATGAGATCGTCCAGGTGCGTGCTCCCACAGCCCTCGTTGATGTTCAGGCCGTCCGGCGAGGCATGGATTGCCACCACATGGGCACCGGCTCGGCGCATCGCCTCGGGGGACACGGTCGATGCCGCGCCGTTGGCGCAGTCGACCACGACGGACAATCCCTTGAGGGGCGTCCGCACGACGTCGAGCACGTGGTCGAGATAGTCCTGCGCGGCCGACGGCAGCGAGTGGACTCGCCCCACAGCACCGCCCAGGGGGCGATCCCAGGGTTCATGAAGCCTGGATTCGATGGCGTCCTCGATGGCATCCGGCAACTTGAATCCATGGGCATCGAAGAACTTGATGCCGTTGTCCGGCATCGAGTTGTGCGATGCCGACAACATCACACCGAGGCTCGCTCCGCAGCGCTCCGTGAGGTAGGCAATAGCCGGAGTGGGAAGCACGCCGGCGAGGAGTACGTCGACCCCCGCGCTGGCGAGGCCTGCCACGACCGCGGCTTCGAGGAATTCGCCACTCGCGCGCGGATCGCGCCCGACGACGGCCGTGGGTCGCCCGCCGTCGACCGCTAGCGCCCCCGCGTCGCCCAGCACATGGGCGGCCGCAGCAGAGAGCGACAGGGCGAGCTCGGCGGTGAGGTCGCGGTTGGCGAGTCCCCGCACTCCATCGGTGCCAAAGAGGCGACCGCTCACGGCGCTCCGATCAGCGCTTGCTGTACTGAGGCGCCTTGCGGGCCTTCTTGAGGCCGTACTTCTTGCGCTCCTTGGCTCGCGGATCGCGAGTGAGGAAGCCAGCCTTCTTGAGCGAGGGACGGTTGCCCTCCTCGTCGATCTCATTGAGAGCGCGAGCGATGCCCAGGCGCAGGGCGCCTGCCTGACCCGAGACGCCGCCGCCGCTCATGCGGGCGATGACGTCGTAGCGACCCTCCAGGCTGAGGGTCACGAAGGGCTCGTTGACGATCTGCTGGTGCACGCGGTTGGGGAAGTAGGTCTCGAGGTCACGGCCGTTGATGGTCCAACGGCCCGTGCCCGGGACGAGGCGCACTCGGGCGATGGCCTCCTTGCGCCGCCCGGTGGCGCCACCGGGCGCCGTCACAACGGGGCGATCGGCAGCAGCGGCGGCGGCCGAAGGCGTCTCGGTGGTGTACTCCGAGGGAATCTCCTCGTCGAAGACCTCGGTCTCGGAAACAGTCACGTCTTTTCCTTTCGCAGACTGCGCGGTGATCGCTACTGCGCGATCTGCGTGATGGTGTACGGAGTGGGCTTTTGTGCGGCGTGCGGATGATCGGGCCCGGCGTACACCTTGAGCTTGCTCAACTGCTGCCGTCCGAGCTTGTTGTGCGGGAGCATCCCCTTGACCGCCTTCTCGATAGCGCGGCGAGGGTTGTCCACCATGAGCTCGGAGTAGGTCTTCGCCGACAGACCGCCGGGGTAACCCGAGTGACGGTAGTCGCGCTTCTGCTCGAGCTTGCTGCCCGTGAGGGCGACCTTGTCGGCGTTGATGACGATGACGAAATCGCCCGTGTCGACATGGGGAGCGAAGACAGGCTTGTGCTTGCCCCGCAGCAGGGTGGCGACCTGGCTAGCCAGACGACCGAGCACGACGTCTGTGGCATCGATGACGAGCCACTCGCGGGTGATCTCGCCCGGCTTGGGGGTGTACGTACGCACGTGGACCTTCGCTCACTCAGGGGATGCCCGGAGGGCAACCCGGCTGGGCCCGGGGGCGGGCACAACGACCGCCAAGGCTACCGGGGTGCCCAGGAAGCGGTCAAAACGGGTCCTCGGCAGCCCTAGGCGGACCAGAGCGGCTCCGCCGACTCCCTCACCACGCCGTCGGCCCCCACGACCACGAAGCGGTCGAGGCCCCGGGCAAACCACCGGTCGTGGGTCACCGCTAGGACCGTCCCGGTGAACGCGTCGAGGGCACCCTCGAGGGCCTCGGCACTCTCGAGGTCCAGGTTGTCGGTGGGCTCATCGAGGAGGAGCAGCGTGGCCCCGGAGAGCTCCAGCAGCAGAATCTGGAATCGGGCTTGCTGCCCACCCGACAGGGAGGCGAAGCGCTGCTCCCCCGCGGCAGCGAGTCCATACCGGTCGAGGGCCCGTGCTGCCTGCTCCCGACCCATGCCGTCTCGATGACCGTCACCGCGGTGGAGGATCTCCAGGAGAGTCCGATCCTCAAGATCGGGTCGCACGTGGGTCTGGGCGAACCATCCGGGACGCACACGTGAGCCAAGTCGAGCGATGCCCTCATGACGGACCGGGGCAATGGGTACGTCGGACACGGGTTGATGCTCGACGTCGGGATCGCTACCGCCCGCAGCGAGCAGCCTGAGCAGGTGCGACTTGCCCGCACCATTGCGCCCGAGCACGCCGACGCGCTCACCGAACCACACCTCGAGATCGAAGGGCTGCGTGAGATCAGTGAGTTCGAGGCTCTCGCAGACCACGGCGCGCTTCGCCGTGCGGCCGCCCTCCAGCCGCATGCGCATGCGCTGGCGCACGGGGATGGCCTGCGGTGGGCCCGCCTCCTCGAACATCCTCAGCCGCGTCTGAGCAGCCTGGTATCTCGACGCAAGGCCGTCGTTGTACGCCGCCTTCGTCTTGAGCATCTGCACGAGATCCTTGAGCTTCTGGTGCTGCTCATCCCAGCGACGATGCAGCTCCGCCAATCGGCTCATGCGGTCGTCACGAGCGTCGGCATATGTGCCGAACCCCCCACCATGGACCCACGCGGAGTTGCCCGCCGCCCCGAGTTCGACAGTGACGACCGTCGTCGCGCACGCACGCAGCAGCTCGCGATCGTGACTAATGAGAAGGATCGTCTTGGGGCTCGCCGCGATGCGCTCCTCGAGCCAGGTCTTGCCAGGCACGTCAAGGTAGTTGTCAGGCTCGTCGAGGAGCAGCACCTCATCGGGCCCGCGCAGCAGCGCTTCGAGCACCAGTCGCTTCTGCTCTCCTCCGGAGAGTGTGTCCACCTGACGCCACTTCACCTCGTCGTATGCCGCTCCGAGGGCTGCCGTGCAACACACATCCCAAGCGACCTCCGCGTCGTATCCGCCCGCATCGGCGAAGTCCGCCAGCGCCTGCGCGTAGCGCATCTGGGTGTCGGCGTCTTCCGTGGACATGAGGAGCTCTTCGCAGGCGTCGACCTCGGCCGCCGCAGTTCGTAGCCCGGAAGGAGACACCGATAGGAGGAGGTCCCGCACGGTGCCCTCGCGTCCCTGCCCGATGAACTGGCGCATGACGCCCATGCCTCCGGTCGTGACAATGCTCCCCGACTCGGCCTCAATATCACCGGCGATGAGGTGCATCAGGGTGGTCTTGCCCGCGCCATTGGCGCCGACGAGCGCGGCCTTGACGCCGTCACCGATGCGGAAGCTCACATCGTCGAGCAGCACGCGCCCGTCGGGGAGTGAGTAGGTCACGTGCTGAACGTCGATATGCCCCATGACGGATCAACCACCGCGCATGGATCGCGTGACCGCCTGCCGCGCGGCGAGTTCCTTGTCATCCGGGTAGCGCACTTCCTCGAGGACGAGTCCATGAGCCGGCATCACCTGCACTCCGGAGTCTCGGACTCCGAGGGCGACCACCTCGGCGGGCCAGGCCACCGGCCGTCGCCCGTCACCGACTGGCACGAGCAGGCCAACGAGAGCCCGCACCATGGAATGGCAGAAGGCATCCGCGCTCACCTGCATCTCCGCAAGCCCCGAGGCTCCGCGAGCCCATTCCAGCGCCAACAGCGTGCGAATGGTCGTGCCGCCTTCGCGCGGACGGCACACGGCTGCGAAGTCTCGTTCTCCCAGCAGCGGTGCCGCCGCGGACGTCATGGCGGCGAGGTCCAGGGCTCGCGAATACCGCACGATCTCCCGGCGACGCAGTGGGTCCCACACCCGATGGTCATCGCAGACCACATAGCGGTAGCGCCGGGAAAGGGCGGAGAAACGCGCGTCGAAACCCTCCGGTGCGACCGCGACGGAGAGGATCGAGACATCGTCCGGCAGGAGTCCGCGCATGCTCCGCGCCAGCGCCTCCAGGTCCGGGCTCGCCGATGCGTCGAGGTCGACGTGTGCCACCTGCCCGCGGGCGTGTACGCCGGCATCGGTGCGCCCGGCGCAGGTGACGGCCGGAGGCTCGGGAAGCCGCAGCGCGCGTGCGAGCGCTTCTTCGACGACACCCTGAACCGTGCGCAAGCCGGGCTGGCGTGCCCACCCGGAGAAATCAGTCCCGTCGTAGGCAAGGTCCAGTCGCAACCGGATCATGACCCCTCCACAGCAGGAAGCGCCAGACCGCCACGAGGGGCGAAGTCTGACGCTTCCCGAGTTACGTCAATCGTGTCGGCGCGTCAGGCCTTGTCGTCTTCAGCGGGAGCAGCATCGTCAGGAGCTTCGACGACGTCCTCCGCAACAGCCTCGATGGCCTCGTCTCCGTCAGCCTCGGGCACGACCTCGGTGGCCTCGGCGACGACCTCGACGGACTCATCGGCAGCGGTCTCCGCGGCAGCCTCCGCGGCGGGAGCCGCTGCGGCAGCAGGCTTGGCCGCAGCCTTCTCCTTGGCGGCGCGCTTCGTCGCACCCGTGGCCTCGGCGACGACCTGCTCCGCGAGAGGCTCGACCAGCTCGATCACAGCCATGGGCGCGTTGTCACCCTTGCGGGGTCCCACCTTGACGATGCGGGTGTAGCCACCCTGACGGGTCTGGTAACGCGGACCGATCTCGGTGAAGAGCACGTGGACGACGTCCTTGTCGCGCACCACGGTGAGCACCCTCCGTCGCGCAGCGAGGTCGCCGCGCTTCGCGAAGGTGATGAGGCGCTCCGCCAAGGGGCGCAGACGCTTGGCCTTGGCCTCCGTGGTGGTGATGCGGCCGTGCTCAAAGAGCGCGGTGGCCAGGTTGGCCATCATCAGGCGCTCATGCGCCGGTCCGCCACCCAGGCGGGGACCCTTGGTTGGGGTAGGCATGTCATTACTCCTTGTCGCGGGTGGCTGATCGGTTAGAGCTGCTCGTCCTCGACGTAGCCGAGGTCGTCGTCATCGTCATCCTCATCGCTGAAGTAGACGGCGGCACCGGGGTCGAAGCCGGGAGGGCTGTCCTTGAGGGCGAGGCCCAGGGTCACGAGCTTGACCTTGACCTCGTCGATCGACTTGGCGCCGAAGTTGCGGATGTCGAGGAGGTCGGCCTCGCTGCGACCGATGAGCTCACCTACCGTGTGGATACCTTCGCGCTTCAGGCAGTTGTAGGAGCGGACCGTGAGATCCAGCTGCTCGATCGGCGTCGACAACTGCTCGGCGACGAAGGCGTCTGCGGGCGAGGGACCAATGTCGATGCCCTCGGCGTCGACATTGAGTTCGCGCGCCAGTCCGAAGAGCTCCACGAGGGTCTTGCCGGCCGACGCGACGGCGTCGCGGGGCAGCATGCTCTGCTTGGTCTCGACATCGAGCACCAGCTTGTCGAAGTCCGTGCGCTGCTCGACGCGGGTCGCCTCAACCTTGTAGGTGACCTTGAGCACCGGCGAGTAGATCGAGTCAACCGGAATGCGACCGATCTCCTGGCCGGGCTGCTTGTTGAGCGTCGCCGAGACGTAGCCACGGCCGCGCTCGACGACGAGCTCCATCTCGAGCTTGCCCTTGTCGTTGAGCGTGGCGATGTGGAGGTCGGGATTGTGGACCTCGACGCCCGCCGGTGGGGCGATGTCCGCTGCCACGACCGCGCCCGGGCCCTGCTTGCGCAGGTACATCACGACAGGCTCGTCATGATCGGAGGACACCACGAGCTGCTTGATATTGAGGATCAGCTCGGTGACGTCCTCTTTGACGCCCGGGATGGTGGTGAACTCGTGAAGCACGCCATCGATGCGGATGCTCGTGACGGCGGCACCCGGAATCGAGGAGAGCAGTGTGCGGCGCATGGAGTTGCCCAGGGTGTACCCAAATCCCGGCTCGAGGGGCTCGAGGACGAAGCGAGAACGGAACTCGCTAATGGGCTCCTCGGTGAGGATGGGGCGCTGCGTGATGAGCACGTGGTTTCCTTTCGGCGACGACCGCTATATGACGTCGGGTTTGGGGGAAGAGAGCGACTACTTGGAGTAGAGCTCGACGATGAGCTGCTCCTGGACCGGGGTATCGATGACCTGGCGTGACGGCAGCGAGTGGACGAGGATCCGCATCTGCGACGGGATGACCTCGAGCCAGGCCGGCACCGGACGCTCGCCGATCTCAGCGTGTGCGACCACGAAGGGCGTCATCTCGCGTGAGCCGGGGCGCACCTCGATGATGTCGTTGGCCTGCACGCGGTACGACGGGATGTCGACCTTGTGGCCATTGACCGTGAAGTGGCCGTGGGACACGAGCTGGCGCGCCATGTCACGGGACTTGGCGAAGCCCGCGCGGTAGACGACGTTGTCAAGACGTGACTCCAGAATCCGCATGAGGTTGTCGCCGGTCTTGCCGGAGCGACGCTGCGCTTCCTCGTAGTAGTTGCGGAACTGCTTCTCGAGCACGCCGTAGATGCGGGTCGCCTTCTGCTTCTCACGCAACTGCAGCAGGTACTCGCTGTCCTTCGAGCGGCCGCGGCCGTGCTGGCCGGGCGGGTAGGGGCGCTTCTCGAAGGGACACTTCGGGGATTCGCACTTAGAGCCCTTGAGGAAGAGCTTGGTCTTCTCGCGTCGGCAGCGCTTGCAGTCCGCGTCGGTGTAACGAGCCATGGTGTGTCAGTTCTCCATTCTCAGACGCGGCGGCGCTTGGGAGGGCGGCACCCGTTGAAGGGGACCGGGGTGACGTCTTGAATCGAGCCCACCTCGAGGCCGGTGGCCTGGAGGGAGCGGATGGCGGTCTCACGGCCGGAGCCGGGACCCTTGACGAACACATCGACCTTGCGCATGCCGTGCTCCATGGCGCGGCGAGCGGCAGACTCGGCGGCAAGCTGAGCCGCGAACGGCGTCGACTTGCGGCTGCCCTTGAAGCCGACCTGGCCCGAGCTGGACCAGGCGATCACGGCACCACTGGGGTCGGTGATGGAGACGATGGTGTTGTTGAACGTGCTCTTGATGTGAGCCTGTCCATGGGCGATGTTCTTCTTTTCCTTGCGGCGCACCTTTTTGGCGCCCGGCTTTGCTCCGGTCTTGGGGGGCATTCGCTTTACTCCTGAGGTCATCGGTCCGCTGGTCTCCGGCGATCACCGGAAGCGCAGACCCGCGGACTACTTCTTGCCGGCCTTCTTCTTGCCGGCGACGGTCTTGCGGGGACCCTTGCGGGTGCGGGCATTGGTGTGGGTGCGCTGGCCATGCACGGGAAGTCCCCGGCGGTGGCGGACGCCCTGGTAGCACCCGATCTCGACCTTGCGGCGGATATCGGCGGCCACCTCGCGTCGGAGGTCGCCCTCGACGCGCAGGTTGGCCTCGATCCAGTCGCGCAGGGCGATGACCTGGTCGTCGGTGAGGTCGCGAGCCCTCAGGTCGGGGCTGATGCCGGTGTCTGCCAGCGCCTCGGCGGCGCGCGAGCGGCCGACCCCGTAGATGTATGTCAGCGCGACGGCCATCCGCTTTTCGCGGGGCAGGTCGACGCCTACCAGACGTGCCATGGGTGTCCTCTTCTTGTCTTCGCGAGAGGTGTGGGTGCGGCACCGGTCCCCTCCACCCGGAGGGGTCCTCGGCCTCTCGTCCGAGGGTGGCGTCCCGCAGCCTGCACGTGCCGGCTGCGGGGGTCGGGTACCGCGATCCACGGCCCGGTTGGACCGCGGGGGAGCGTGTCCGGGTTGTCTCCCCTCGCACGCGCGACGTGATGTCAGCCTTGGCGCTGCTTGTGGCGGACGTTGTCGCAAATGACCATGACCCGCCCGTGACGACGGATCACCTTGCACTTGTCGCAGATCTTCTTGACGCTCGGCTTGACCTTCACCGGAATCCCAACTCTCTACCTGACTGCTGTCACTTGTACCTGTAGACGATGCGACCCCGAGTCAGGTCGTAGGGCGAAAGCTCTACGACGACGCGGTCATCGGGGAGGATTCGGATGTAATGCATCCGCATCTTCCCGCTGATGTGGGCCAGGACCTTGTGACCGTTGTCCAGTTCCACGCGGAACATCGCATTGGGCAAGGATTCGGTGATCGTGCCCTCGAGCTCGATCGCGCCGTCCTTCTTTGACATGCCCTCTGCTCTCCTCCGATCGGACCCTTTGCACGCTCACGACCCCGCTCCCAAGGGAGGGGGTGGCGGACGAACGGGGGGGCCCGATGATCAGCCCGTCAAGTGTACGCGCGGGACCTTTCACGACCTAATCGGGGTCCCCGCACCCGGATCTTCCGCATTTCGGACGTCCCGAGCCGGCGGCCGCATCGACGGGGACAGATGGTCATTTTCGCGGCCCCAACCCACCCGTTCCCCCCATTTGTCCCGCTTAGCGGGAGAAACGTCCCTCACGGGCCCGGGAAGGCTCTAGAGCCTGACGTCGTCCAGGGCGGTGAGGACCCACGGTCCGTCCTCGGTGACGGCCACGGTGTGCTCCCAGTGGCTCGCGTGGGAGCCGTCGCTGGCGACCACGGTCCAGTCGTCCTCCAGCACGTGGACCCCTGGATCGCCCAGGACGACCATGGGCTCCACGGCGAGCGCCATGCCCGGGACGAGTCGTGGGCCCTTACCCGGGCGTCCGTAGTTGGGCACCGCCGGCTCCATGTGCATGCTCGATCCGATGCCGTGGCCGACGTACTCCTCGACGATGCCGTAGGCCTCCCCTCGGGCACGCACCACGGACTCCACCGCAGCTCCGATGTCCGACAGTCGATTGCCGGGCCGCGCCGCGGCAAGACCAGCCCAGAGGGATTCCTCGGTCACACGTGACAACTCCCGGAGATCCTCGGCCACATCGCCCACGAGCACCGTGAGGGCGGCATCGCCGTGCCAGCCGTCGACGATGGCTCCGCAGTCGATGGAGACGACATCGCCGTCGGCCAGCCGCCGGGAACCCGGGATGCCGTGGACGACCTCGTCGTTGACCGACACGCAGATATGCGCGGGGAACCCGTGATAACCCAGGAAGGAAGGGGTGGCCCCCTCATCGCGGATGGACTGAGCAGCGCACTCGTCGAGGTCCGCTGTCGTCACGCCGGCCGCCGCGATAGCCGAGACGCGCTGCAGGGTGCGGGCGACCACAAGTCCCGCGGCACGCATGACCTGGATTTGGTCCGCCGACTTGATCTCGATGCGGTCGCGTGAGCGAAACATGGTCAGTCGCGCAGGGCGGACAGGATCCGCTCGCTGACCTGGGCGACATCGCCCATGCCATCGACCTCGAGGAGGATGCCGCGCTCCCGATAGACGGCGACCAGCGGAGCCGTCTGCTCGAAGTAGACCTCGAGGCGCCTACGGATGACATCAGCCGTGTCATCGGCTCGACCCTGCTCCTGGGCCCGCTTCAGGAGGCGACCCACCACCTCATCCGTGACGACGGTGAGTTCGACGACGCGATCCAGGCGTCGACCATCGGACTCCAGCATCATGTCGAGCTCGTTGACCTGCTCAAGGGTGCGCGGGTAGCCATCCAGGAGGAAGCCCGGCTGGCAATCGTCATGCGAGATGCGATCGCGCACCATGGCGTTGGTGATGGAGTCGGGGACGTACTCCCCCGCATCCATGTAGCGCTGCGCCTCCTCGCCGAGAGGCGTGCCGGCCCCCACATTGGCGCGGAAGATGTCGCCGGTGCTGATGTGGGGAATGCCCAGCGACGCGGCGATGACGACCGCCTGGGTGCCCTTGCCGGCCCCGGGTGGTCCCATGATGAGCAGCCTCATCAGCGGAGGAAGCCCTCATAGTTGCGCTGCTGGAGCTGGGAGTCGATCTGCTTGACCGTGTCGAGGCCGACGCCCACCACGATGAGCAGGCTGATGCCGCCGAAGACGAACTGATCCCCGATGCCGATCAGGTTGAAGGCGAAGACCGGCATGACGGCGATGAGGCCGAGGTAGATCGAGCCGGGGAACGTCAGTCGGTTGAGCACGTAGGACAGGTACTCGGCCGTGGGCCGTCCCGCACGGATACCCGGAATGAAGCCGCCGTACTTCTTCATGTTGTCGGCGACGTCGACGGGGTTGAAGGTGATCGACACGTAGAAGTAGGTGAAGAACACCGTGAGGACGAAGAACACGAGGAGGTACCACGTGGTGGTGCCCGTCGAGAAGTTCGTGGCGATCCACTGTGCCCACTCCGCCTGGCTGCCCGTGAGCTGCACAAGGAGGGTCGGCAGGAAGAGCAGGGATGAGGCGAAGATGACCGGGATGACGCCAGCCATGTTGACCTTGAGAGGAATGTAGGTAGAGGTCCCGCCGTACATCCGGCGACCCACCATGCGCTTTGCATACTGCACGGGGATGCGACGCTGGCCCTGCTCGACGAAGACCACGAGCGCCAGGACCACGAGCGAGACCAGCATCGTGAGGGCAAAGGAGAAGGTGCCGCGGCTCACGAAGACGTTGATGAACTGTGCCGGGATCGTGGCGATGATCGAGGTGAAGATCAGAAGCGACATGCCGTTGCCGACGCCGCGCTCGGTGATGAGCTCGCCGAGCCACATGATCACCGCGGTGCCCGCCGTCATCACGATCACCATGACGATGATGAGGAGCGGGCTCTGGTTGGGGATCAGCTCCTCGTTACAGCCGCTGAAGAGCTGGCCGGGCGTGCGAGCGAGCGACAAGATGGCGGTCGACTGCAGGATCGCCAGGCCGATGGTGAGGTACCTGGTGTACTGCGTGATCTTGGCCTGGCCCGACTGCCCTTCCTTCTTGAGCATCTCCAGACGCGGGATGACCACGGTGAGCAACTGCAGGATGATGCTCGCCGTGATGTAGGGCATGATGCCCAGCGCGAAGACCGAGAGCTGCAGGAGCGCGCCGCCGCTGAAGAGGTTGATCACGGCGTAGACGGAGTTGTCGGAAGTCTGGTCGATACACCGCTGGATGGCCGAGTAGTCCACACCGGGGGTCGGGACCACCGATCCGAGGCGGAAGACCGCCAGCAGGGCCAGCGTGAAGAGGATCTTCTTGCGCAGGTCCGGGGTGCGGAAGGCCGCGACGAAGGCGCCGAGATGCACGCTTACCTCCTTGGCGAAGCGGTGGCTTCGCCATGTCGTGGACGATGACCGTACCGGGGACGCTGGCCGTTCCAGGCCCGTTGAAGCCTAACGTAGGCCCCTTCGGAAGCCTTCCCGGCGACCCTGGGTGAATCCTGGGGGAGCTTTACCGTCAGATCTTCTCGATGCTGCCGCCGGCAGCCGCGATCTTCTCCTGGGCCGAGCCGGAGAAGGCCTGGACCTTCACCTGGACGGCCACGGAGATATCGCCCTGGCCCAAGACCTTGACCGGCTGGCCCTTGCGGACCGCGCCCGCCGCCACGAGGTCAGCGACCGTCACGGCACCGCCCTGAGGGAAGAGCTTGTTGAGCGCCGCGACATTGACCACCTGGTAGGTCACCGTGTTGGGATTGGTGAATCCCTTGAGCTTGGGCAGCCGCATGTGGAGCGGCATCTGGCCGCCTTCGAAGCGAGCGGGCACCTTGTTGCGGGCCCGCGTGCCCTTGGTGCCACGACCTGCGGTCTTGCCCTTCGAGGCCTCGCCGCGACCCTTGCGGGTCTTGGGCGTCTTGGCGCCCGGGGCGGGACGTAGGTGATGAACCTTCAGAGCCATGTCACTGCACCTCCTCGACTGAGACGAGATGGGAGACCGTGGCGATCATGCCGCGGATCTCGGGGCGATCCTCCTTGACCACGGTGTCGCCGATGCGCTTGAGACCCAGCGAGCGCAGGGTCTCGCGCTGACTGTGGGTCCCTCCGATCGGCGACTTCCGCTGCGTCACCTGCAGGCGAACGCTCATGACGCACCCGCCGCACGAGCGCGCAGCAGAGCCGCGGGAGCCACGTCCTCGAGGGGCAGTCCGCGTCGTGCCGCGACCTCCTCGGGACGCTCAAGATTACGGAGAGCCTGGACGGTGGCATGGACGATGTTGATCGCATTGTCTGAGCCAAGCGACTTCGACAGGACATCGTGGATGCCGGCGCACTCCAGTACCGCGCGCACGGGACCACCCGCGATAACGCCGGTGCCCGGGGCAGCGGGACGCAGCAGCACGACGCCCGCAGCGGCCTCACCGGTCACCGGATGCGGGATGGTGCCCTGGATGCGCGGCACCTTGAAGAAGTGCTTCTTGGCCTCCTCGACACCCTTGGCGATCGCCGCGGGCACCTCCTTGGCCTTGCCGTAGCCCACGCCCACAGTGCCGTCACCATCGCCCACGACGACGAGCGCCGTGAAGCTGAAGCGACGACCACCCTTGACGACCTTCGCAACGCGGTTGATGGTCACCACGCGCTCGAGGAAGGCGGACTTCTCCTCGCGGGGCGCGCGGTCGCGTCGCTCACGGCGATCGCGTCCGCCCCCGGAGTTAGCGGCGCCGGTTCCCCGGCGGTCCATTGTCGACATGCCTATACCTCTCTCGACCGTCAGAACTCGAGGCCGCCCTCGCGGGCGCCCTCTGCTAGGGCCGCAACGCGGCCATGGAACATGTTGCCGCCGCGGTCGAAGACCACGGTCTCGACACCGGCCTGCTTGGCTCGCGCGGCAAGGAGCTCGCCGACCTTACGGGCCTGAGCGGTCTTGTCGGCGCCCGACGAACGGACGTCGGCCTCCATCGAGGATGCGGACGCGAGCGTGCGCCCGGCACCGTCGTCGATGACCTGAGCCACGACGTGGCGAGACGAGCGCGAGACCACGAGGCGGGGGCGCTGCGCGCTGCCGCTGATCTTCTTGCGCACGCGCAGGTGACGCCGCGCGCGCGCCGTGCGCTTGGGGTTGCCCGAGCCGATCTTCGGGGCGAAAGAACTCACTTCTTGCCCGCCTTCCCGGCCTTGCGCCTGACGACTTCACCCTCGTAGCGCACTCCCTTACCCTTGAAGGGCTCGGGCTTGCGCAACTTGCGGATGTTCGCGGCGACCTCGCCGACCTGCTGCTTGTCGATGCCCATGACCTTGAACTTCGTCGGCGACTCCACGGCGAAGCTGATGCCCTCCGGGGCCGGGAAGACGATCGGGTGGCTGTAGCCCAGCGCGAACTCCAGGTCATTGCCCTTCGCCTGGACTCGATAGCCGGTGCCCACGATCTCGAGGCCCTTCTCGTAGCCCTGCGTGACACCCAGCACCATGTTGGCGATGAGGGTCCGCGTGAGGCCATGGCGAGCACGGGAGTCGCGCTCGTCGTTGGGCCGGGTCACGGCAAGGGTGCCGTCATCCTGACGCTCGACGGCGATCGGCTCCACGATCGTGTGGGTGAGGGTGCCCTTGGGGCCCTTGACGGTGATGACGGAACCATCGACGGCCACGTCAACCCCTGAGGGGACAGCGATGGGCAGGCGTCCAATGCGCGACATGACTCCCCCTCACCAGACGTAGGCGAGGACTTCCCCACCTACGCCCTTCTGTGCGGCCTGACGATCGGTCAGGAGTCCGGATGATGTCGACAAGATGGCGACACCGAGACCGCCGAGGACCTTGGGCAGCGCGGTGCTCTTGGCGTAGACACGGAGCCCGGGCTTGGACACACGGCGCAGGCCGGCAATGGAGCGCTCACGACTGGGGCCGTACTTGAGTTCGAGCACGAGGTTCTTGCCCACCGGGGCGTCCTCGACGCTCCAGCCGGCGATGTAGCCCTGCTGCTTGAGAATCTCAGCGATCCCCACCTTGATCTTCGAATGCGGCATGGTCACCGCATCGTGATACGCGGAGTTGGCATTGCGCAGGCGCGCAAGCATGTCCGCGATCGGGTCTGTCATCGTCATGGCCATCAGGCCCTTCTCGCCGTGGTATCCCCGCAGGGACCTACGGCGTCGTGGTTTACCAGCTGCTCTTGGTGATTCCGGGAAGCTGCCCGGCGTGCGCCATCTCCCGCAGGCAGATCCGGCACAGGCCGAACTTGCGGTAGACGGAGTGCGGACGGCCGCACCGGGTGCAGCGCGTGTAGGCGCGCACGGCGTACTTGGGCTTGCGCTGCTGCTTTTCGATCAGTGCCTTCTTCGCCACGGTCAGTTCTCCTTGAAAGGGAAGCCAAGGAGGCGCAGCAGGGCCCGCCCCTCCGCATCGTTCTTGGCGGTGGTGACGACCGTGATGTCCATGCCGCGGACGCGGTCGATCTTGTCCTGGTCGATCTCGTGGAACATCGACTGCTCCGTGAGGCCGAAGGTGTAGTTGCCGCGGCCATCGAACTGCTTGCCGGACAGCCCACGGAAGTCCCTAATGCGCGGGAGAGCGACGGAGAGCAGGCGGTCCAGGAACTCCCACATGCGATCGCCGCGCAGCGTGACGTGGGCACCGATGGGCATGCCCTCGCGCAGCTTGAACTGTGCAATCGACTGGCGGGCCTTGGTCACCTGGGGTCGCTGGCCGGTGATCTCCGTGAGGTCGCGGATGGCGCCCTCGATCAGTTTGGAGTCACGTGCAGCCTCGCCGACGCCCATGTTGACGACAACCTTCGTCACACGGGGCACCTGCATGATGTTCTCGAAGGAGAACTGCTCCTCCAGCGCAGGCACGATCTCCTCGCGGTAGCGCGACTTGAGTCGCGGCATCTGACGCTCGGTCATGGTGGTCATCACAGATCCTTGCCGGTTCGCTTCGATACGCGCACGCTGCGCGTCGCCTCGTACGTGCTGCCGTCGGGACGGCGCTTCTCGACCTTTTCCTTGCGGGAGCCGACGCGCGTGGGTCGGTTGTCCTCGGGGTCGACGACCATCACATTGGAGACGTGAATCGGTGCCTCCGTCGTGATGATGCCGCCGGTCTTGGCGCCACGGTTGTTTTGGCCCACCTTGGTGTGCTTCTTGATGCGGTTCACACCTTCGACGATCACCTTGTCGGACTCGGGGAAGACCTCGATGACCTTCCCGGTGATCCCGCGGTCCTTGCCGCTAATGACCTGCACGAGGTCACCCTTGCGAACGAAGAGGGCAGCCATGTCAGAGCACCTCCGGTGCCAACGAGATGATCTTCATGAAGCGCTTCTCGCGGAGTTCGCGTCCCACGGGCCCGAAGATGCGGGTGCCGCGGGGCTCGCCGTCACCCTTGAGGATGACTGCGGCGTTCTCATCGAAGCGGATGTAGGAGCCGTCCGGACGACGGTTCTCCTTGCGGGTACGGACGATGACGGCCTTGACCACCTCGCCCTTCTTGACTCCACCGCCGGGGATGGCGTCCTTCACCGTCGCAACGATGATGTCGCCAATGCCGGCGTAGCGGCGTCCAGATCCGCCGAGGACGCGGATGCACAGCAGTTCCTTGGCACCCGTGTTGTCGGCGACCTTCAGTCGGGACTCTTGCTGAATCACGTCGTCTCCCCTACTTCGCCTTCTCGAGGATCTCGACGACGCGCCAGCGCTTGGTCGCCGACAGCGGCTTGGTCTCCATGAGCAGCACACGGTCGCCGATGCCGCAGGAGTTCTGCTCATCATGCGCCTTGAGCTTGCTCGTGCGACGCACCACCTTGCCGTAGAGCGGGTGCTTGAAGCGGTCCTCGACGGCGACGACGACGGTCTTGTCCATCTTGTCGCTCACGACGAGACCCTCACGGACCTTGCGTGCATTGCGTTCTGAGCTCACGGTCACCTTCTCGTCGGTCATGCCGCACCGCCCACGTGCTCGACGGGAGTGATGCCAAGCTCGCGCTCACGCATCACGGTGTAGAGGCGCGCGATGTCCTTGCGCACCGCACGAAGCCGCCCGTGGTTCTCGAGCTGGCCCGTCGCGCCCTGGAAGCGGAGGTTGAAGAGCTCCTCCTTGGCCTCGCGCAGGCGCGTGACGAGCTCCTCGTCCGTGAGGCCGCGGAACTCCTGGGGTGATGTGCCGGCAGCCATCAGACCTCCGCAATATCGTCGCGACGCACGATCCGACACTTCATGGGCAACTTGTGCATTGCCCGGGTCAGTGCCGCGACTGCGGTCTTCTCATTGGGGTACGACAGCTCGAACATCACGCGTCCGGGCTTGACGTTGGCCACCCACCACTCAGGGGAGCCCTTGCCCGAGCCCATGCGGGTCTCGGCGGGCTTCTTGGTGAGCGGACGGTCCGGGTAGATGTTGATCCACACCTTGCCGCCACGGCGAATGTGTCGCGTGATGGCAATACGAGCCGACTCGATCTGGCGGTTCGTGACGTACGCCGGCTCGAGCGCCTGCAGCCCGTAGGTCCCGAACGTCACCTCGGTGCCGCCCTTGGCGGCGCCGGTGCGCTTCGGGTGGTGCTGCTTGCGGTGCTTGACCTTGCGCGGGATCAGCATGATCAGACCTCGCCCTCTGTCGGTGCGGGAGCCTCGGCGGCAACCACGGTCGCCGCCTCGAGCACCTCGTCATCGCGACGAAGGCCGCGACGGGGACGCTCGGGACGCTTGCCCAGGCGAGCCGCTGCTGCGACAGCCTCGCGCTCGGCGCGGCTGGTCGGGGCGTCGCCCTTGTAGATCCAGACCTTGACGCCAATGCGACCGAAGGTGGTCCGGGCCTCGTAGAAGCCATAGTCGATGTCGGCGCGCAGCGTGTGCAGCGGGACCCGGCCCTCGCGGTAGAACTCCGTGCGGCTCATCTCCGCGCCGCCAAGGCGACCCGAGACCTGCACGCGGATGCCCTTGGCGCCGGCCTTCATGGTGCTCTGCATGCCCTTGCGCATGGCGCGACGGAAGGAGACACGACTCGAGAGCTGCTCGGCAATGCCCTGGGCGACGAGCTGGGCATCCATCTCGGGGTTCTTCACCTCGAGGATGTTGAGCTGAACCTGCTTGCCGGTGAGCTTCTCCAGGTCGGCGCGGATGCGATCCGCCTCGGCTCCGCGGCGTCCAATGACAATGCCGGGACGCGCGGTGTGGATGTCGACGCGCACGCGCTCACGGGTGCGCTCGATCTCCACCTTGCTGATCCCCGCGCGCTCCATGCCCTTGGACAGCAGCTTGCGAATGGCCACGTCCTCTTCGACGTAGTCGCGGTAGCGCTGGCCGGGCTTAGCGCTATCGGCGAACCACCGGGACGTGAAGTCGGTCGTGATGCCGAGGCGGAAGCCGTGCGGGTTTACCTTCTGACCCATCTCAGCTCTCCTCTTCCTTGGCCGCAGCCTTCTTGGCCGGGGCCTTCTTGGCAGCCGCCTTCTCCGCGGGAGCCGTCGTCTCGTCAGCCTCGGGCTTGTCGGCCGTCTTCTCGGCCGGCTTCTTCGACGCTGCCTTGGGCTTGTC
>CAZLMT010000004.1:0-4572 GCA_964560615.1 uncultured Actinomyces sp. | reverse complement strand
CTGCCTTGGGCTTGTCGGTCGCCTTGGGGGCAGCCTTCGGCGCCGCCTTGGTCGATGTGGACTTCTTGGCCGGGGCCTTCACCGGCTCGAGGGCGTCCGCCGTCTCCAGGATCACCGTGATGTGGCTTGTCCTCTTACGGATGCGGAAGGCGCGTCCCTGGGCCCGCGGGCGGAAGCGCCGCATCGTCGGACCCTCGTCGACGTAGGCCTCGGCGACCACGAGGGAAGCCGGATCGAGGTTGTGGTTGTTGGTGGCGTTGGCAATGGCGCTATCCAGCACCTTCCCCACCGGATCGCTCGCATCCTGCGGAGCGAAGCGCAACACCGCCTGGGCGTCAGCCGCCGGCAGCCCTCTAATGAGGTCAACCACCCGCCGCGCCTTCATGGGCGTGACACGGACAAACCGCGCCTGGGCCCTGGCTTCCATCGCTCTCCCCTTGCCTCTCGTGACTCTCGTGATCTCCGGTGCCAGCGCTACTTGCGCTTGGCCTTCCGGTCTTCCTTGATGTGCCCCTTGAACGTGCGCGTAGGGGCGAACTCGCCGAGCTTGTGGCCGACCATGTTCTCCGTGACGAAAACGGGAACGTGCTTGCGCCCGTCATGCACCGCGATCGTGTGGCCGAGCATGGCCGGCACGATCATCGAACGCCTCGACCAAGTCTTGATGACCTGCTGGCTCTTGGCCTCGTTCTGGGCGTCCACCTTCTTGAGCAGGTGGTCGTCCACGAAGGGACCCTTCTTCAAGCTCCTGGGCACTGTCGTCTCCTAGCGCTTCTTGCCGGTCTTGCGTCGACGGACGATGAACTTGTCACTCGGCTTCTTGGCCTTGCGGGTGCGACCCTCGGGCTTGCCCTTGGGGTTGACCGGGTGCCGGCCGCCGGAGGTCTTGCCCTCGCCACCGCCGTGCGGGTGGTCGACGGGGTTCATGGCCACGCCGCGGACGGTCGGGCGACGACCCTTCCAGCGCATGCGGCCGGCCTTGCCCCAGTTGATGTTGGACTGCTCGGCGTTGCCGACCTCGCCGACCGTCGCGCGCGAGCGCAGGTCGACGTTGCGGATCTCACCGGAAGGCATGCGCAGCTGGGCGTAGGGGCCGTCCTTGGCGACAAGCTGCACGCTGGCACCAGCCGAGCGGGCGATCTTGGCTCCGCCACCGGGGCGAATCTCCACGGCGTGGATGACGGTACCGACGGGGATGTTGCGCAGAGGCAGGTTGTTGCCGGGCTTGATGTCCGCCGAAGGGCCGGTCTCCACCGTGTCGCCCTGATTGAGCTTGTTGGGCGCGAGGATGTAGCGCTTCTCGCCATCCGCGAAGTGCAGCAGGGCGATACGCGCGGTGCGGTTGGGGTCGTACTCGATGTGAGCGACCTTCGCCGGCACGCCGTCCTTGTCGGCACGACGGAAGTCGATGACGCGGTAGGCGCGCTTGTGACCGCCGCCTTGATGGCGGGTCGTGATCCGGCCCTGATTGTTGCGGCCGCCCTTGTTGGGCAGCGGGCGGACGAGCGACTTCTCCGGAGTGGAGCGGGTGATCTCGACGAAGTCGGCCACGCTCGCGCCACGGCGACCGGGGGTCGTCGGCTTGAACTTACGGATTCCCATGGTGTTCGTCCCTCGCCCTAGCTGACCGGTCCGCCGAAGATGTCGATGCGATCGCCCTGCGCCACGGACACGATGGCCCGCTTGGTCGCAGCGCGACGACCGAACCCGCGGCGGGTGCGGATGCGCTTACCCTCGCGGTTCATCGTGTTGACTGACGTCACCCGCACGCCGAAGACCTGCTCGACCGCGATCTTGATCTGGGTCTTGTTGGCGTCGGGGGCGACGATGAAGGTGTACTTGTTCTCGTCGAGGAGTCCGTAGCTCTTCTCCGAAATCACGGGGGCGAGCAGGATGTCACGCGGATCAGCGATCCTCATGCCGACACCTCCGATTCGGTCGCGATGGCCTTGGCACCGCGACCCTTGACGGGTCCGGCGACGAAGGTGTCGAAGGAGCCCTTCGTGAAGATGACGTCATCGCTGACGAGGACGTCGTAGGTATTGAGCTGGTCAGGGGCCACCACGCGCACGTTGGGCAGGTTGCGCACGCTCAGCCACGAGGCGACGTCATCGCGCTCGACCACGACGAGCAGGTTGGGCCGCTCGGTGATGACGAGCAGGAATTCCTGAGCGCTCTTGGTCGACGGCTCATCGCCCGCAACCAGGGACGCCACGACATGGACCCGACCCTCGCGGGCTCGATCCGACAGGGCACCGCGGAGCGCGGCCGCCTTCATCTTCTTGGGGGTGCGCTGGTCATAGGACCTGGGCGTGGGGCCATGGACAACGCCGCCACCGACGAACTGCGGTGCGCGGATGGAGCCCTGGCGGGCGCGTCCGGTGCCCTTCTGCTTGTAGGGCTTCTTGCCGCCGCCGCTCACCTCACCGCGGGACTTGGTGTCATGTGTGCCCTGGCGGGCGGCGGCGAGCTGCGCGACGACCACCTGGTGAATGAGGGGGATGTTGACCTGGACGTCGAAGATCTCCGCGGGGAGATCGACATTGCCCTGCTCCTTGCCCCCGGGGACGAGGACCTTGACGGAACTCATGAGGACACCGCCTTCGAGGTCGTGCGGACGAGCACGAGACCGCCCTTGGGGCCGGGAATGGCGCCCTTGATGAGGAGGAGGCCGCGCTCAGGATCCACGGCGTACACCTTGAGGCCCTGGGTCGTATGACGCACCGAGCCCATGCGCCCCGACATCCGCATGCCCTTGAAGACGCGGCCCGGTGTGGCGCAGGCGCCGATGGAGCCGGGCTTGCGATGGTTGCGGTGAGCGCCGTGGGAGGCGCCGACGCCGGAGAACCCGTGACGCTTCATGGTGCCGGCGAAGCCCTTGCCCTTGCTGGTGGCGGTCACGTCGACGACCTCGCCCGCGGCGAAGGCATCGGCGCCGACCTCCTGGCCGAGGGTGTACTCCGAAGCGTCGGAGGTCCGCAGCTCGACGAGGTGGCGCCGCGGTGCGACACCGGCCTTGGCGAAGTGGCCCGCGTCGGGCTTGTTGACGCGGCGCGGATCGACGGCGCCGAAGCCCAATTGAACCGCTGAGTAGCCGTCGTGATCGGGGGTGCGCACCTGCGTCACGACGCAGGGACCCGCCTTGACAACGGTGACGGGAACGACGCGGTTGTTCTCGTCCCATACCTGGGTCATGCCGAGCTTCTGCCCGAGCACTCCCTTGACTGTCCTGTCCATCGTCATCGTCCTAGAGCTTGATCTCGATATCGACGCCGGCCGGGAGGTCCAGGCGCATGAGCGAGTCGACGGTCTTGGGTGTGGGGTCGAGGATGTCGATGAGGCGCTTGTGGGTGCGCATCTCGAAGTGCTCTCGACTGTCCTTGTACTTGTGGGGCGACCGGATGACGCAGTAGACGTTCTTCTCGGTCGGCAGCGGCACCGGTCCCGCGACCTTTGCGCCCGTGCGGGTCACCGTGTCGACGATCTTGCGCGCCGACGAATCGATGACCTCATGGTCGTAGGCCTTGAGCCGGATTCGGATCTTCTGTCCCGCCATGGTGGCTTCGCCTGTCCTTCTTGAGTCCGTGCCGCTGTCTGTCCGTGCCGCTGTCTGTCTGCGTAGTGCCGTGTCTGCCGAGTGATCGGGGGAGGCGCGTGAACGCCTCCCCCTCACCCAACTACTTGAGGATCTTGGTGACGCGCCCGGCGCCGACGGTGCGGCCGCCCTCGCGAATCGCGAAGCGCAGGCCGTCCTCCATGGCGATGGGCTGAATGAGATCAACCTTCATCTCGGTGTTGTCACCGGGCATGACCATGTCCTTGCCCTCGGGCAGGTGCACGACACCCGTGACATCCGTGGTCCGGAAGTAGAACTGCGGACGGTAGTTGTCGAAGAACGGGGTGTGGCGGCCGCCCTCGTCCTTGCTCAGGATGTAGACCTGGGCCTCGAACTCGGTGTGCGGGGTGATCGAGCCCGGCTTGCAGCAGACCTGGCCGCGCTCCACGTCCTCGCGCTTGGTGCCGCGGAGGAGCAGACCGACGTTCTCGCCCGCCTGGCCCTCGTCGAGGAGCTTGCGGAACATCTCGACGCCGGTGACGGTGGTCTTCGCCGGCGGTCCGGGACGGATGCCGACGATCTCGATCTCCTCGTTGACCTTGACGATGCCGCGCTCGATACGCCCGGTCACGACGGTGCCGCGGCCGGTGATCGTGAAGACATCCTCGACGGGCATGAGGAAGGGCTTGTCGACCTCACGCTCGGGGGTCACGATGTAGGAGTCGACCGCGCCCATGAGCTCCATGATCGACTCGCCCCACTTCTCGTCGCCATTGAGCGCCGGGAAGGCGGCCACGCGCACCACGGGGATGTCGTCGCCGGGGAACTCGTACGTCGACAGGAGCTCACGGACCTCCATCTCGACCAGCTCGAGCAGGTCCTCGTCATCGACCATGTCGCACTTGTTGAGCGCGACGACGATCGCGGGGACGCCGACCTGGCGAGCAAGGAGGACGTGCTCCTTGGTCTGGGGCATCGGGCCGTCGGTGGCGGCGACCACGAGGATCGCACCGTCC
>CAZLMT010000003.1:52104-52342 GCA_964560615.1 uncultured Actinomyces sp. | reverse complement strand
CAGGCGTACCAGTGACCACGACGCTCACATCCCCCGACGCGGCCACGCCCATCGATCTCGAGGGCAAGGGCCAGCCACTCGTCGACAAGACCTTCCGCTGGATCCTCTTCCTTTGCCTGGCCGTCGGCATTGTCTTCCTCGCCGTCCTCCTCGCCTACGTCACGATCAAGGGGTGGCCGCGCCTCACGCCGACCCTGTGGGAGAACATGCCCTCCCTGCGCCGTCCGGAGACAGCCGG
>CAZLMT010000003.1:32891-52059 GCA_964560615.1 uncultured Actinomyces sp. | reverse complement strand
CGCCAGCTCAAAGGTTGGCCGATCACCGTCGTGAGCCGCGGCCGTGTCGTCGTCGAGGACGGCAAGCTGAACGCCGAGCGCGGCTCCGGTCAGTTCCTGCCCTGCGCTTCACCCGATTCGTCGAAGTCAATATCCAAAATCTCGCCGCTGTGCCTTCGATCGTCTACGGCATCCTCGGCTTGGCGATCTTCGCTCGAGCACTCTCCCTCGGTCAGTCAGTCATCACCGCGGGCCTCACACTCGCTTTGCTCGTGCTCCCGGTCATCATCGTGTCGACGCGCGAGGCCCTGCGCGCGGTGCCCCAGAACATCCGCCACGGCTCCCTCGCCCTCGGGGCGACGCTGTGGCAGACCACCTGGCGCCAGACCATGCCCGCTGCGGTCCCGGGCATGGCGACCGGCACGATCCTGGCTCTCTCCCGGGCCATCGGCGAGGCGGCACCCCTGCTCCTCCTCGGGGCGGTCACCTTCATCTCCTTCAATCCGACCGGCCCCTTCTCCGCCTACACCACGCTCCCCATCCAGATCTTCAACTGGACCAAGGAATCTCGCGAGGAGTTCCAGATCCTGGCCTCGGCCACGATCGTCCTCCTCCTCGTCATCCTCCTGGCGATGAACGCCGTCGCCATCCTGATCCGCAACCGAACCCAGAAGCGCTGGTGACATGATGAGTGAGACGATGAGCGAAATCCACGATCCTGACGCCCCCCAGTCCACCAGCGACATGGCCATGACCGGTCGCATGGACGTCTCGGCCGTGCTCGAGGGTGCGGAGATCCCCGAGGCTGTCTCCAACATCGTCTTTGACCTCGCCAATGTGCGGGTCTTCTATGGCGACTTCGAGGCCGTGCGCGACGTGACGATGCAGATCGGCCGCAACGAGATCACCGCCTTCATCGGCCCCTCCGGCTGCGGCAAGTCGACCCTGCTGCGCAGCTTCAACCGGATGAACGACCTCATTCCCGGTGCTCGTGTCGAGGGCCTGCTCGCCTACCACGGCTTCGACATCTACGCGCCCGAAGTCGATCCCATCGAGGTGCGTCGCCGTATCGGCATGGTCTTCCAGAAGCCCAATGTCTTCCCCAAGTCGATCTACGAGAACGTCGCCTACGGCCCCAAGGTCAACGGCATGAAGGTCAACATGGACGACCTGGTCGAGGAGTGCCTCACGCGCGCGGCACTCTGGGACGAGGTCAAGGACGATCTCAAGAAAAGCGCCTACGCGCTGTCGGGCGGGCAGCAGCAGCGCCTCGTGATCGCACGCTGCATCGCGGTCAAGCCCGAGGTCATCCTCATGGATGAGCCGTGCGCCTCGCTCGATCCCATCGCCACGGCGAAGATCGAGGACCTCATGAAGGAGTTGGCGAAGGACTACACGATCGTCATCGTCACGCACAACATGCAGCAGGCGGCTCGCGTCTCGGAACGCACCGCCTTCTTCACCGCCGATGTCGACGCACAGGGCGTCCGTCACGGGCGCCTCGTGGAGTACGGCCCCACGCGCCGGATCTTCACCGCGCCGCACGATCCGCGCACCGAGGACTACATCTCCGGCCGCTTCGGCTGACCTACCCCTCGAGGACGTAGCCCGCCTCATCGATGGCCTCCCGGACCACTTCCGGGTCCAGAGGGTCATCGCTCGTCACGGTCACCGCACCCTCGCCGAGGTCGATGTCGACACTGCGCACTCCGGGAAGCATGATCAACTCGGTCGTGACTGCGCGCACGCAGTGATCGCAGGTCATGCCGGAGACCTTGTACGTCGCGCTCGTCACTGCCCCTCGCTTTGGGCCAGGGCCGCGAGTCGCGGCAGGGTCTCCTCAATCGCACGCGCATTGCGGTTGTAGGCGTCGATCAGCTTGAGCGCCCGAGCCGAGCGTGCCGTGGTCGCGTCGAAGGTCTCGGTCACGCGCGTGCTCCCGTCGGCAAGGGGCTCGAGCTCATAGCGCCAGCGGTGGCCACCGATGTGGGCCCAGGCGATGCGCCGGCCCTCCTCGAACTCTTTGACCTGACTGCTCACTCGGTAGGGCACTCCGAGCCGCATATCCATGCCGAACTTCGCCCCCAGCGAGAGCCGCTCGGGACCGGACACAGCACCGCGCACGGAGCCCGAGCCGTCGAAGTCGGAGTGGCGACGGGGATCGGCGAGGATCTCGAAGATCTGCTCGGCGGGGGCGTGGACAACGATGGACCGGGACACGATCCACGGGGATCCGGTGGGCACAACCTCGACCTGCGACATGGCCACCACGCTACGACAGTCGGCCCACGGGCACGGCCCGAGGTCGTTCACCCGTCATTCAGCCAAGCATCACGGAGACGTCACCGGCGCGGCCTACGGTGGCGCTGTGCCGGACATCGCCGCTGCTCCCGCGCATCAGGTGACCCTGTCGCGCAACGCTCGCTTCATGCTGCCCACGTGCACATGCGGCTGGATCGGCACCGCTCGCCTCACCGAGGCTGCCGCGCGCGAGGAGGCTCGCGACCACGCGTTGCTCTATGCACCCGATGAGCTCTCGCCGGAGGAGTTGCGGGTGTGGATCACTTCGGCGTCGTGGTCAGACGACGGCGCATACGAGATTGCTGACGCAGACCCAGACGCCTGAAGATCGGCGCAGCCCGCAGCACAACATCGGGCACCATCCCGATGACGCGCACCTGCGCCCCGCGCCAGTGGGGCACGCTCACCACCCGGCGAGGCTTGCGCAGGGCGCGCGCGGTGGCCGCCGCGACCTCCTCGACGGTCACGGGGCGCAGGCCGGTGAAGGTCATCGCTACGGCAGGATCGTCGATCACGTCGGTGATCATCGGCGTGAGCATGCCGTCGGGGCACATCACGGTGAATCGGATGCCCGTCACCCCCTGGGCCCGGAGTTCACCTTCGAGGCCGAGGGTGAAGGAGAGCACGCCCGCCTTGGTCGCGGCGTAGACGCACTCCCCGGGCACCGGCACCCACGAGGCGAGCGACCCGACGTTGATGACGTGACCGCGGCCGCGGCCGCCATGAGCTTCACGCATGACCTCGACGGCTGCCCGCGTGCCGTGCATGACTCCGAGGAGATTGACGGCGACGACGGATTCGATCGTGTCGTCTGACTGGGTAGCCGCATCGCCCGCGCCCAGGACGCCGGCGTTGTTGATCCACACATCCGGCCGCACGGCGCGCGCGAGTGCGCGACAGGCTTCGGCGTCGCGGACGTCCAGATGTACGTCGCCGCCCGAGATATCCGTGGCGGTGACGTCGTAGCCATCCGCGCGGAGCCGCATAGCAATGGCAGCGCCGAGGCCGCGGCCCGCACCGGTGACGACAGCACGCGGCCTGACATCACCGGGCATCAGACGGCCGCCGTAACACCCTTGCCGAGTACGACGATGCCGCCCTCGCTCACGGTGTAGAGCTCGCGGTCGCGCTCGATGTCGACGCCAATCTGGGCTCCATCCGGGACGACGACGTTCTTGTCGAGGATGGCGTGGCGGATCACGGCGTTGCGCCCGATCCGCACCCCCGGCAGGATCACCGAGCCCTCGATGTAGGCGCCTGCCTGCACCTGGACGTCGAAGGCGACAACCGAGCCGCGCACATGCGCACCGGAGATAATCGAGCCGGTGCCCACCATGGACTCATGTGCATTGCCACCCTCCACGAACTTCGCGGGCGGCAGGGTGAGGTGGTTAGTGAGGATCGGCCAGCGCCGGTTATAGAGGTTGAAGATCGGATGCACGGACACGAGGTCCATGTGGGCGTCGTGGTAGGCGTCGAGGGTCCCGACGTCGCGCCAGTAACCGCGATCACGATCCGTGGCTCCAGGCACCACATTGAGAGCGAAGTCGTAAACGCACGCTCGTCCCTGGTCGACGAGCATGGGGATGATGTTGCCGCCCATGTCGTGCACCGAGCCCTCGTCCGCCGCATCGGCACGGAGAACATCAATGAGCGCGTCCGTGGTGAAGATGTAGTTGCCCATGGAGACGTAGGACTCGTCGTCGGCACCGGGGATCCCGGGAGGATCGGCGGGCTTCTCGAGGAAGCGGCGGATGCGCACCCCATCCTCCGCGGTGTCGATGACACCGAACTGGTGAGCGAGCGACCGGGGCTGGCGAATGCCCGCCACAGTGACAGCCGCCCCGGAGTCGATATGCGCCTGCACCATCTGCATGGGATCCATGCGATAGACGTGGTCGGCTCCGAAGACCGCGACATAGTCGGGCCGCTCATCGTTGATGAGATTGAGGCTCTGGAAGATCGCGTCGGCGCTTCCGGTGAACCAGCGGGGACCCAGGCGCTGCTGCGCGGGCACGGCCGTGACGTAGTCGCCGAGGAGCGGCGACAGTCGCCAGGTGGTCGTGATGTGACGGTCCAGGGAGTGGGACTTGTACTGGGTGAGCACCGCGACCCGCCGCAAGCCTGAGTTGATCAGATTCGACAGCGCGAAGTCGATGAGCCGGTAACTGCCGCCGAAGGGCACGGCAGGCTTGGCGCGGTCGGCCGTAAGCGGCATGAGGCGCTTGCCCGCGCCACCCGCGAGCACGATCCCGAGGACGTGCGGGCCTGCTTCCACGCTTGCCAGCCTAGACCTCGGGCTCCCTGAGCGCAGGCCCTACGCTGCACCCGTGAAGGTCGCCATCCTCACCCGCGAGTGGCCCCCGGATATCTACGGGGGCGCGGGCGTGCACGTGCGCGAGTTGGCGACTCATCTGCGCCCGCTGGTCGACGTCGACGTGCACTGCTTCGGATCGCCTCGACCGGATGCCGAAGCACATCCTGTGCCGGCCGAGCTCACCGGCGCTAACGCCGCACTGCAGACCCTCGGGGTCGATCTGGAGATGGTGCGCGACACCGCCGGGGTCGATGTCCTCCACTCGCACACGTGGTACGCCAACCTCGCCGGGCATGTCGGGGGGTTGCTCCACGGTGTCCCCCATGTCGTCACCGCCCATTCGCTCGAGCCCCTGCGCCCGTGGAAGATCGAGCAGCTGGGCGGTGGCTATCGCGTGAGCTCCTGGGTCGAGTCGACGGCGTACTCCCACGCGCAGGCGATCATCGCCGTGAGCGAGGGCATGCGCCGGGACATCTTGGCGGCGTACCCACAGGTGGCTCCCGCTCGCGTGCATGTCGTGCACAACGGCATCGACACCGAGGCCTACCGACCGGATGAGTCCGTCGAGGCGCTTGTGCGTCACGGCGTGCCCATTGATCGCCCCTACGTCCTCTTCGTCGGCCGCATCACGCGACAGAAGGGTCTCGCGCACCTGATCGCAGCGGCGCGCGACTTCGACAAGGAAACGGTGCTCGTGCTGTGTGCGAGCTCGCCGGACACACCGGAGATGGGTCGGGAGATCGCCGAGGCCATCGATTCTCTCCGCGCTGAGCGCGGCGCCGACTCGGTGGTGTGGATCGAGGAGCAGGCCTCACTCGATGATGTCCGCCAACTCCTCACGCATGCCCGAGTCTTTGCCTGCCCGTCGGTCTATGAGCCACTCGGCATCGTCAATCTCGAGGCCATGGCCTGCGAGACGCCCGTGGTGGCCAGCGCCGTGGGCGGGATCCCCGAGGTGGTCCTCGACGGCGTCACGGGCCTCCTGGTGCCCTACGACCCAGCGGATCCGCGGGCCCTCGAGACGGGCCTCGCTGCGGCCGTCAACGCGCTGGTCGCCGATCCCGAGCGCGCCGAGGCAATGGGGCGGGCCGGGAGGGAGCGGGCCATCGCAGACTTCAGTTGGGATGCCATCGCGCAGCGGACGGTGGCCGTCTACCGCACCGCCGCGGAGGTGATGGACGCGTGACCGCACCCCCGGCCACGCACGACAGCCAGCGCACCGCCGTGGGCTACGCCCTGCTGCTCAGCGCCACCGTGCTCTTTGCCCTCAACGGCTCCGTCGTCAAGTCGATCCTTCTGAGCGGCATCTCGGCCACGACTCTCTCCGAGACCCGAGCCATGGGAGCGTTCGCCATCCTCTTCATCGTCGTCGCCATCACGCGGCCGCGCGCGCTGCGCATCCGCCGCGACGAGTGGAAACTCCTGCTTGCCTACGGTGTCATCGGCGTATCCATGACGCAGTTCCTCTACTTCGTCGCGATCGAGCGCATGCCGATCGGCATTGCCCTCATCATCGAGTTCACCGCCCCCATCTGGGTCGTGCTGTGGGTGCGCTTCGGTCGACGCCAGCCCGTGAAGGGCACCGTGTGGGTCGGGCTGCTCCTCGCGGTGATCGGCCTGACTCTCATCGCGCAGGTCTGGCAGGGCTTCACCCTGGATGGCCTCGGCGTAGCGGCGGCATTCGGCGCGGCCTTCGCCCTCGCGCTCTTCTACATCCTCGGCGAGCACCAGCGACGTGGCGACAATGCCCGCGACGCCCTATCGCTCACGATGTGGGGCATGGGAGGCGCAGCCCTCTTCTGGGTCCTGGTCCCCCCGTGGTCGCTCTCCGCATGGGGCGCCTACGCCGGGGTGAGCGAGCCCCTCGCTGGCCGCGGACCACAGGTCCCGCTGTGGGTACTCACGATCTGGATGGTGGTGATGGGCACGGTCGTGCCCTTCGTGCTCGCGATGAAGTCGCTCGCGTACGTCACAGCGGCGCAGGCCTCGACCATCGGCATGACCGAGCCGCTCATTGCCTCGATCATCGCGTGGATCGTCCTGGCCGAGGTGCTCACGCCCGTGCAGATCGCGGGCGGTGCCATCGTGCTCATCGGCGTCTACCTCGCAGAGCGCTCAAGATGAGCGCCCCGGATCCCATCGAGCCCTTCAGCCCCGTCACCGTGGCACCTTCCTCGACGAGGACACAGGCCATCGGGGCGGTCATGTACCTCGTAGCGGCCTTCCTCTTTGCACTCAACGGAAGCGTCGCGAAGGCCCAGATCGAGGCGGGCCTCAGCGCAGCACAGGTCACGGAGATCCGGACCGTGGGCTGCGCCGTGCTGCTCCTCGCCTTCCTCGCGATCACCAAGCCCGCGTCCCTGCGCGTGCGCCGTGCGGAGGTGCCCTTCCTCCTCCTCTTCGGCGTGCTCGCCTACGCGCTCACGCCGTTCCTCTTCTTCCTCAGCGTGTCCCTGCTCCCCGTCGCCATCGCCGCGCTGCTGGCCTTCCTCGCTCCCGTCCTGGTCGCTCTGTGGCTGCGCTTCGTCAAGCGCGAGCCGGTCGGACGCGGTATCTGGGTGGCTCTGGCGCTCGTCGTCGGCGGCCTGCTGCTCGTGTCCCAGGTGTGGTCGGGGATGACCCTCAGTCCGCTGGGCGTCTTCTACGGCCTGCTCACCGCTGCGGCACTTGCGGCATACCTCCTACTCGGCGAGGAAGGCGCGCGGCGTCGCGACGTGATGAGCCTGGCCTTCTGGGGTTTCGCGATCGCCACGGTGTTCTGGAGCATCCTCGCCCCGTGGTGGAACTTCCCCTGGGATCTCATGACCACGACGACCTCGATGTTCGACGGGGCCGTCACGGGCATCCCCGTGTGGTCGCTCGTCCTGCTCATGATCGTGATCTCTGTCGTGCCGTTCGTGCTCGTGCTCATGTCGCTGCAGCGCATCGGCGCACAGCGGGGAGGAATCCTCGGTACAACGGAGCCGGTCTGGGCCGCACTCATCGCCTTTGTCCTGCTCGGCGAGGTCATCTCACCGGTGCAGGGACTCGGCGGCCTCATCGTCCTGGCCGGAGTCATCGTCGCCGAGTTCGCATCGCAGCGCACCCACCGCGAGGGTGCACTCACGCGCTGACACGTCTCTAGTCGCTCGGCTAATCTGACGGCGTGGATGTCACGCGGCGCGGTCTGCTGGCCGCGGGCCTCGGGGTCCCGGCCGCACTGGGACTGGCCGCCTGCTCCACCACTCTCACCACCGGCGGACGCCCGATCCCGGTGACGGGTGCTACCGCACCGCCGGGGTCACCCAACCTCCTGGTCATCTTCAGCGACGACCACCGCGCGGACCACCTCGGGCTTACCCGCGAAGTCCCCTTCCTGCAGACCCCTGCGCTCGACGCGCTGGCGACCGAAGGCGTGCGCTTCGATCACGCCTATGTCACCACCGCACTGTGCAGTCCCTCGCGTGCGACGCTGCTCACCGGCCAGTACGCATCGCGGCACGGAGTGCAAAACAATCTCTCCGCGTGGATCCCGGGCACCCCGAGCTTCTTCGACTCCCTTGCGGCGGCCGGCTACCGGTGCGCCTACATCGGCAAGTGGCATATGCCGGGCGACCTGCCCGACCTGCCGGGGGTCGACCGCTTCATCACCTTCACCATCGAGGAGGGTCAGGGCGTCTACCGCGACTGTCCCCTCATCATCGACGGCGTCGAGACACCGCGACCGGGCACCTACGTGACCACGGATCTCACCGACCTCGCCCTGCAGTGGCTCGCCGAGTCGGACACGGCTGATCGCCCCTTCTGCCTCGTCGTGGCGCACAAGGCCGTGCACCACGAGTTCGAACCGCCCGACGACCTACTCGGCACTTATGACGACGTCGAGCTCGCTCTGCCCGACGAGGCCTTCACGTATCAGACACTTCTGGATCGCAATGTGTGGGAAGGCACGGCCGGTCGACTCCAGACCAGTTACCGCCGCTACTGCGAGACGCTGCTCGGGATGGATCGCGAGATCGGGCGACTGCTCGACGCCATCGAGCCGGTCGCCGACAACACCGTGGTGGTCTACACCAGTGACAACGGCTATTCCTGGGGCGAGCACGTGCTCACTGGCAAGCGCTGGGCCTACGACGACAACATCAAGGTGCCCTTCATCGTGCGCTGGCCCGATGGAGTGCAATCTCCCGGCACGGTCATCGACGAACCCGTGCTCAACGCCGACATCGCGCCCACGCTGCTCGATATCGCAGGGGTCTCCATCCCCGCGGCCATGCAGGGACGCAGCGTCGCTCCGCTCCTGCGGGGCGAGCCGGTCGAATGGCGTGATGATGTCTTCTACGAGTACTTCGCGGACTTCCCCTATCAGGTGCCGCCCTCGCAAGCAGTGCGCACGGACAGGTGGCTGTACGTCGAGTACGACCGCGGTCTCTCGCCCGAGCTCTATGACACGCTCGCCGATCCCGAACAGCGCGTGAACCTTGCCGAGGACCCGGCGTACGCCGTGACGCGCCAGGAACTCAGCCAGCGCCTTGCCGACTTACGCCGGGAGTACACGTGACTGCGGCCGCCCAGCCGGTGCCTGCCCCGGGCGGCGCGCACGCACTCGGCCGCGCCTGGCACCTGGCAGTGCCCGCGGCCATCTCGGTGGTGACCCTCCTCGTCATCGATCTCGTCCTCGCGGCCGTGGTGGGCAGGCCCTGGGGTCCGGCGTACCCCGTGACGATGGACGCCCTCGTGCTGCTGCGCATGGGGCCGCTCTTCTTCTCCGGGCTGATCGTGTGGCCCGCCATGCGTGCCCGGGGTGCGACACGCACTCAGGCGACGATCGGCATCCTCGCGACTCCCGTGGCATTCGCGATCGTGAGCGGCTGGCGCGCCGCGGCATTCTTCCCGCCGCTGGAGGCCGCCTACTACGCCACGAATCCGATCGTCATCGGCGCCATCGGCGCGCAGGTATCGAGTGCGGGGGTGGGCGCGCTTGCCTACGCCATTTGGCGCGCGCGGCGCACGCGCACGACAAGCAGCAGTCGCTGGTCGTGGTGGCCGGTCGTGGCGATCGTCTCCGGGACGGGATTGACCGTGTTCGCCGTACTGTGGGACGGAGGGCAGCACCTCTTCTATCCGTGGGTGCTGCTCTACGGCCGACTCTTCGGCTAGCGGCGGAGCAATTGTGCGGCTGCGAGCGAGCGTGGCTCGCATGGATCCGCACAATTCGAGGCCACAGGCGACTGGCCCGTTGCCAGGCGGATCAGCGCCGGCTCGAGATCGGCGCGGACCCCGCTGACCGACGTGCCTCAGACGATGTTGCGCTCGGGTCGCAAGTCACCGCTGGCGAAGCGCTCGACGTCCAGTGGGCTCACATCGATGAAGGGGTCGCGCCCGAGGTAGAGATCGCGCAGGATCTCGCCGACCGCGGGGCCCTGCAGGAACCCATGCCCGGAGAAGCCGGTGGCGTAGAGAAAGCGTGCGACCGTGTGCGACTCCCCCAGGAGCGCATTGTGGTCGGGCGTCACCTCGTAGAGTCCCGCCCAGCCGCTGCGTACGCCCAGGTCGAGAAGGCCAGGTGCCCGGTGCTCGGCGAGTTCGGCCAGCCGCTCGGGGAAGTCCGCATCGCGCCCGATATCGAAGCCGGGCTCGGCGTCCTTACGTGAGAAGCCGGTGAGGATTCCGGGCCCCTCGCGATGCCAATAGAGGCTCGTCGCGTAGTCGATCGTGAAGGCGGTGTCGAAGGGCTCGGCGAGAGGTTCGGTGATGAGCAGTTCGCGCTTGTAGGGCGTCACGGGCAGATCGACACCGACGTACGCCGCGATTTCCGGGGACCAGGCGCCCGCGCAGTCGATGACGCAGCCGGTCGCTACGTCACCGTCGGTGGTCTGCACGGAGGTGATCTCGCCGCCCGACGACGAGATTCTGGTCACCGTGACCCCAGTGCGGACCGTCGCACCGAGGCGACGCGCACCCGTGGCATAGCCGAGGACGACGGACTCCGGCGTGCAGTGGCCATCCTGGGGCGACCACGCCGCGGCGAGCACACCCTGGGGATCAAGCAGAGGAGAGAGTCGGCAGGCCTCCTCGACATCGACCATGCGGGACTCCACGCCCAGGGAGTTCTGCAGTGCGACAGATGCGGTGAAGAGCTCGACGTCCTCAGGACGCGTGAGCACGAAGAGGTAGCCACTGCGGTGCAGGTCGATCTCCTGACCTGGACGCTGTGGGAAGTCGGCGAAGAGGTCGAGTGAGCGCTTGCCCAGCATGATGTTGAGCTCGTCGGAGAAGTTGGCACGCACGCCACCGGCCGCCTTGGAGGTGGACCCTCCGGAGAGCTCACCGCGCTCGAGGAGGACGACGTCGACGCCTGCCTCGGCGAGGTGAAACGCCGCCGAAGCGCCCATGACGCCACCGCCCACGATGACGACGTCAGAGACCGCAGGAAGGCTCACAGCCGGAAGTCGGGATCGAAGGGCAACTCTGCGACATCCATCTGAGCCTTCTGCAGTTTGCCGCTGTAATCCCAGTTCATGGACTGCCAGCGGGTGAACTGGTCGAGGACCCAGATGCCGCTCTGACGCGAGCCGTTGCCACTGAGGCCGTTGCCGCCGAAGGGAAGGTGCGCCTCGGCACCGGAGGTCGAGTTGTTGACTGACATCATGCCCGCGGAGATTCCCTGGCGGAAACGCCAGACCGACTTCGGATCCGACGTGTAGATGGCACTCGACAGACCGTAGCCGTGGCCATTGGCGAGTTCGATCGCCTCATAGAGGGTGTCGAAGACGCCCATGGTGACGAGGGGACCGAAGGTCTCGGTGTCGTAGAGGGTGTCGCCCGGGCGCACACCATCGACGATCGTCGGGTGGGCGAACCAACCGGCATCGGGATCGCCGATGAAGCCCGCGCGCGGATTGTGCGACGTGATCCGGCCGACTCCGGTGGACCCGTAGACGGTCTGATGGTCCTGGATGAGACCGAGGTGCTTCTCATGCGTGAGCAGGTACTTCTCGTCGATCATCGGGCCGTAGAGCACTGCCTCGAAGGGATCGCCGATGACGGCGTTCTCGACCGCGTGGACATAGCGCTCGCGCACAGCGTCGTAGATATCGCGGTGAACCCACAGGGTGCCGAGGGAGGTGCAGCGCTGACCCGCCGTGCCGAAGCCGGCAAAGAGTGCGCCCTCGACGACGAGGTCGATATCCGCATCCGGCATGACCACCATCGGGTTCTTGCCACCCAGCTCGAGGCACGGGGACTGCAGGTGGCGACCCGCGAGCTCGCTGAGCCGACGGCCCACCTCGGTCGACCCGGTGAAGCCGACCTTCTGCACGAGTCGCTGCTGCAGGGCTGACTCAAGGCCGTCGTAGGTCGAGGGACCATCAGCGATGACGAGCTTGAGTACGTCGCGCGGGACACCGCCGGCGTAGAAGATCTCCACCATCGCCTTGGCGATCGCTGCCGTCTGCTCGGCCGGCTTCCAGACGATGGTGTTGCCGGTGACGAGCGCGGGGATGATGTACCAGGAGGGCACCGCGGCCGGGAAGTTGCCCGCCGTGATGATCATCGCCGTGCCAACTGGCACGCGGAAGGTGAAGAGCTGCTTGTCGGGCATCTCACTCGGGACGGTCTGGCCGTAGAGCCGCCTGCCCTCACCGAGGAAGAAGTCGCAGGTGTCGATAACCTCCTGCACGTCTCCGAGCGCTTCGGCGTACACCTTGCCCATCTCGCGCGTGACAAGGCGGGACAGCGCTTCCTTGTTGGCCTCGAAGAGGCGCCCCACCTGAGCGATGACGCGCCCGCGCGCGGGAGCGGGCACCGCTGCCCAGCCCGACTGTGCGGCATGGGCGGCCTCGCATGCGGCGAGGACATCGGCACTTGTCGCGAGCGGCACCTCGGTGACGACATCATCGAATCGGGCGGGGTTGCGTGAGACATAGGTGGACATGGGCCCGATCCTCCCACCCGCTCCTGATGACGGGAGCCTGCCCTGCCCACCCACGACCACGGGGGCCGCCACCCCGGCCCGTCGCCGGGCTGCCAGGCGGTGGGCCACGTGTGTCATCTGACAGGGTTACCCCGTGAGCGAGCAGCGCACCGTCGGCACCGTGATCCTCGAGATGCTCGCTGCGCGAGGCGTGGACGTAGCCTTCGGCCTGCCCGGCGTACACAACCTCGCCTTCTGGTCCGCGGAGCCCGACAGGGGCGGCTCTGCCGACGCGCCGGGCCGCACCGTGCGGATCGTCGGCGTCCGACACGAGCAGGCCTGCGTGTACGCCGCCGACGGATACGCCCGTGCCACGGGGCGCGTGGGTGTCGCACTCACCACGACGGGACCCGGTGCGATCAACGCCCTGGCGGCGTACGGCGAGGCCGCGGTCAGCGGTGTGCCCGTGCTCCTTATCTCCAGCGACGTATCCACAGCCCTCCGCTCACCCGACGGACCGCGCGGGATCCTGCACGAGATGGGCGATCAGGCGGCGCCCTTCGCCGCGCTAGGCCGGCCCGCGCGCACTGTGGCGTCTGCCGAGGAGGCCCTCCTCGCCGTCGCCGAGGCCATGGCGCTCACGGTGTCCGCGCCGCGCGGACCGGCGTACGTCGGCATCCCCTCCGACATCCTCAACTCCGCGTGGACCGGTCCACCCCCGGCGGCGCTTGCACCGGCAGGGATCTCCCCCGAAGCCATGCAGGAGCAGGCGCTCGCCGATCTCATCGCGGAGTCGCCGCGCATCGTCATCTGGTCGGGTGGTGGTGTCTCGCAGTCGGGCGCCGCGGGCGAGGCGGCAGTGCGGTCCCTTGCCGAGCGCCTCGGCGCACCGGTCGTCACGACGTATGCCGGTCGCGGTGTCATGGCCGGCCACCCCCTCGCCATCGAGACGTCCACGCACGAGCCGGAGGTGGAGGCCGTCATCGGCGGTGCGGATCTCCTGCTCGTGGTCGGCAGTGGATTCGACGCCATGCACACCAAGAACTGGAAGATGGCCGTGCCCGCCCGACGTGCAGCGATCTCCCTCGGGGCCGAAGTCGGTCGCACGATCGAATGGGACCTGCTCATCCAGGCGGATCTCATCGCCGCGATCGACGCACTGCTGCCCCTGCTGCCCGCCGAGCCTCGGCAGCCCTGGGCACCCACCGACGTGCGCGACCAGGTGCAGTCGCGACTGCGCGCCGACGCGCGCACGTCACCCGCTGTCGACTTCGTCTCGGCGATCGACTCCTGGCCCGAGCAGGGCGTGATCGTCACGGACATGTGCATCCCGGGTTACTGGACGAGCAGTCACGGGAGGCAACCCCGACCGCGGCGACTCCTCAACCCGGTCGGTTGGGGCACGCTCGGATACGCGCTGCCCGCGGCCATCGGTCCCGCGGTCGCTGGCCTGCCGACGCTCGCGGTGTGCGGAGATGGCGGGCCGATGTTCGCGCTCGGCGAGCTCGCCGCACTGGTGCAGGAGCAGTTGCCCGTCACACTCCTCGTCGTCGACGACGGCGGCTACGGGATGCTGCGCTTCGACCAGCAGGTCTTCGGCCACCCCGAGCGCGGCGTAGACCTGGTCACACCGGACTGGGAGCTGCTTGCGCGGTCATTCGGGATCGCCTTCGCCGAGGTCGCGGACGCGGATGAGCTGCGCGACGCACTGGCGTCAGCGGCCACCAGGCCGGGGCCGAGCCTCATCCTGCAGCGCACCCTCTTCTACCCGCCGGCATCGACGAGCCCCCGGTGGTTCGAGTCGGCCACCGGCCCCGTCGAAACGGCGTAGGGCCGTCTCGAGGGGGTTTCGCCAGCGCGCCAGGCCCCACACACCGAATTGTGCGGCTGAGTATCGATGTGACTCGCTCTCCGCCGCACAATCGGTCGGCGGAGCGGACCCACGGCTGTGGATGAGCGCAACGCCCGCCACTCAACTTGGTCCATGCTCTCCGGGTGACCGGCGACTCCGACTCATTGCGCGCCCTCGCGCGGCTGCGGCACGGAGTCGTGTCGCGGGACGAGGCACTCCAGGCGGGCTTCTCCCACTACGCCATTCGCCATCGAATCGAGAGCGGAATGTGGGCCCAGTGCGGTCGGGCGATCGTCATCCGGGACCTACATCGAGCCGGAGACGCCGCTACCGCGTGGATGCTCCACCTTCACACCGGCCCCGATTCCTCCGTCAGCGGGCCCCTCGCGATGCGCCTTCAAGGCTGGGACGTCCCCGGTGCAGACCACCTCGTCGTGAATCCCTCGGATTGCCGGGCGTCTATCGACCTCGAGCTGCGAGTGCTACGCCGGGCAGCGTCGCCGTGCGTGCGCCTCTCCGGCGTGCCTCCCCTTGTCCCCAAGTTGGACGCCCTTGCTGACACCCTCATCCACCGGTCAGAACAGGGCGCTCGAGACCTGTTGGATAGGGCTCTCCAACGGCGATGGATCGAACCAGCGGACGTAGACCTCCTCATCGATGGGCGCTCCGGGCCTGGTCGTCGCGGTCAACGACGATTGCTGCGAATGCGCGATCGCGCGGCCAGTGGGTCACGGTCAGAGGCAGAGCAGCGCATGGGAGCACTCCTGAAACGCACTCGCGGGACGTGGATCGCCAACTACGCCGTGCGCGACGAGCACGGTCGAGTGCTCGCCGAGATCGACTTTGCCGATACCCGTCTCATGATCGCTATCGAGGTCGACGGCCGTGCGTTTCACTCCGATCGCCGCTCCTTCGAGCGCGACCGCGAGCGACAGAACATGCTCACACTCCGAGGATGGGTCGTGCTGCGGTTCACCTGGGAGCGAATCGTCTCCGATCCGGAAGGCGTCATGGCAGAAGTGATCGCGGCGACATCCGCTCGAGCTTCCTGACGGGCCCACACACGCGGATTGTGCGGCTGAGTATCGATGTGACTCGCTCCCAGCCGCACAATCTGCGCGAGACTGCCTAGCCGCGTCGGCCGATGATCAGGTCGGCGACCAGCCCGGTCCACCCGGTCTGGTGGGACGCGCCGAGACCGACGCCCGTGTCGCCGTGGAAGTACTCGTAGAAGAGCGGGTCGTGCCAGCGGGGGTCGGCCTGAAATCGCTCGGATCCGCCGAAGACCGGACGTGTGCCGTCAGGTTTCTCCTCGAAGACGGAGATGAGTCGCCGCCTGATCTCTGCCGCGACCTCCTCGAGATTCATCATCACGCCGCTGCCCGTGGGGCACTCGACGGTGAAGTCGTCCCCCAAATAGAGGTGATAGCGCTCAAGCGCCTCGATGACGAGGTGGTTGATGGGGAACCACACGGGCCCGCGCCAGTTGGAGTTGCCGCCGTAGATCGGCGTCGTGGACTCAGCCGGCTCGTAGTCGATGCCGTACTCCTGCCCATCGACGTTGATCTGGTACGGCGCTCCCTCAAGTCGCTTCGACACGGACCTCAGGCCGTACGGAGACAGCATGGAGTCCTCGCTCAGCACCTCGAGGAGCACGCGGCGCAGACGGTCGGGGTCGACCACCGTGAGCAGCGCCTTGTTGCCGTCATCGTCATGCCGCAACTGGAGGAAGCCGGTGCTGTGCGTCGTCCCATTGGCATCGTGGTCGAGTCCACGCCTGCGCAGGAAGTCGGCCAGCCGCTGCTGATAGCGCGGTGAAGCCGCGAATCGAGAACCCTGGTCGATGAAGGCTCCGGCGAGCACCGGGATGACGCCGACGAGCGAGCGCACCCGAATCGGCTCGCGGGTGCCGTCGGGGCGCACAAGCTGGTCGTAGAAGAAGCCGTCCTCTACGTCGAAGAGCCCGACACTGGCCATGCCATCCGTGATGGTCGCGAAGTGCTCCAGGAACTTCAGCGCCATGGGCGCATATGCGTCGTCGTGGGGCGCGAGCCGGATGGACATGCGCAGCATCATGAGCGCATAGAAGGCCATCCATGACGTGCCGTCCGCCTGCTCGATGACATAGCCCTCGGGCAGGTGGGACCGATCGATCGGGCCGATGTTGTCCAACCCCAGGAAGCCGCCCTCGAAGACGTTATTGCCCTCCTGATCGACCTTGTTGACCCACCAGGTGAAGTTGATGAGCAGCTTCTGGAACACGCGGGCAAGGAAGTCGACGTCACGCGAGCCGTCGATCTCAAAGACGCGGATCGCCGCCCACGCGTGCACGGGCGGATTGACATCGTCGAAGTTCCACTCGTACGCCGGCAGGGCACCGCTGGGGTGCATGTACCACTCGCGCAGCATGAGGAGGAGCTGGTACTTCGCGTACTCGGGATCGATGTGCGCGAAGACCACCGTGTGGAAGGCCAGGTCCCAGGCCGCAAACCAGGGGTACTCCCAGGAGTCGGGCATGGACATCACGTCGTAGGCGTCGAGATTGCGCCATCGGCCGTTGCGACTCAGCGCATGCCCGGGCGGCGGTGGTGGCTCGGTCGGGTCACCGTCCAGCCACCGGGATACGTCGTAGCGGAAGAACTGCTTGCACCAGATCATCCCCGCGAAGGCGCGGCGCATGATGTCGGCCTGATCGGCCGACGCATGCGGGGGCGTCAGGTCGGCGTAGAACTCATCCGCCTCGCGCTGGCGCAGGGCCATGAGAGCGTCGAATCGGGACTCGGCCCAGCCCGCATCGGGGTGGTCGCCCTCACTCGGGGACCACAGGCGCAGGCGCACCTCGACGGTCTCGCCCGGCGGCACGGTGAGCGCGTAGTGCCAGGAGCACTTGCTGCCCTGATGGTTGGGGTTGACCGTCGCTGCACCGTGGACGATGTAGTCGTTGATCCCGTCCTTGGGATACGGACGCTCCAGCGGGGTGCCGAAGACCCGCTCGGTGTTGGTCCGGTTGTCGCAGAAGAGCGCCTCGGGTGCGCTCCCGTCGGAGGCGGGTGCGGCATCAAGGTGATAGGTGCCGAGGCGCCAGTGGTCAGCCACGATGCTGCCCGCATCGAGCGCGAACTGAGGCACCGGGCGGTCCTTGCCCCACGACCACGTGTCGCGGAAGATCGCCGTAGGCAGCAGGTGCAGGGTGTCTGCCTCCGGCCCGGCATTGGTCACGCGGATCCTGATCGCAGTGTCGGTGGGGTCGTTCTTGGCATAGGCGACGTCGACGATCCAGTAGCGATCCTCGTCGAAGGCTCCCGTGTCCAAGAGCTCGAACTCCGGATCCTGGCGCGTGCGAGCGCCGTTGACGGCCACGAGTTGGTCGTAGGGGAAGGCAGCCTGCGGGTAGTGGTAGTGCGCCCGCAGCCACGCATGCGAGGGAGTGGCGTCGTCGTACCACCAGTAGTCCTTGGCATCCTCGCCGTGATTGCCCTGCCAGCCATCGAGGCCGAAGAAGCGCTCCTTCAGGTGACTGTCGCGGCCATTCCACATGGACAAGGAAAAGGCGAGGTCCTGGTGCAGGTCGCAGAACCCGAGGATGCCGTCTTCGCTCCAGCGGAAGGTCCGTGACCGGGCCGCGTCGTAGGGCAGGTACCTCCACGCATCACCGTCATCGGAGTAGTCCTCGCGCACCGTCCCCCAGGCGCGCTCGGCGAGGTAGGGGCCCCAGAGGTACCACGGACCCGCCTCTTCCGGTCCGAATCGGTAGTCCCCGCAGTCAGACATGCGCTCGCGCTCACCAGTCACCCTCCGATCCTGCCCTGAACGGGGGTAGCGTGGGCCACTGACCTGCAGGTTCGAAGGAGTGACATGGGCCGCCTTCTCACGATCGCCACCGCGCTGGTGGCTGCCCTCGTGCTGAGCTCGGGCGTCGGCATCGCATCGGCATCGCCCCTCCCCTCTGACCTCCCCCTCGTCTACGGCGACCGAGGCGACACCGTCCACAAGGCGCATTACCGCCTCAACTGGCTCGGCTACGACCTGCGCACGAAGGAGGTCGACAACGACTTCTTCGGTCGCTCGACGAAGGCCGCCGTCAAGGGCTTCCAGCGCAAGTTCTTCCTGCCCATCAATGGCAAGCTCAACAAGGACACCTGGAAGATGCTCGACAAGGTCGGTGACGACGTCGGCAAACTGCCCAAGGCTTGCCTTGAGGAGCGTCAGGTCCTCTGCATCGACAAGACGTCAAAGCTCTTGCGCTACGTCCTCAAGGGCAAGGTGGTGCAGACGCTCGATGTGCGCTTCGGTGTGCCCGGCCTGGATACGCCGACAGGCACATACCGCGTCTGGTACAAGGACCGCTACGCCACCTCGGGCATCGACGGCCCGGACGTTCCACGTGCGCCCATGCCCTACGCGCTCTTCTTCACTGGCGATATCGCAGTCCACTATTCCCCGACCTTCGCCGCTAGCGGCTACTACCCGGGCGGTGGCTCCCACGGCTGCGTGAATGTCGCCGATCTCAAGGGAGTGTCCTGGCTCTTCGACCAGATCCCCGTCGGCACCCGCGTGCACGTCTACTGGAGTTAGCGGCGCGTGACCGCTCGCGTTGTCCTCCTCGGCTACGGCCTCGCCGGGCGCGTCTTCCATGCGCCGCTCATCGGCGCCGAGCCCGATCTCGAACTCATGGCGGTCGTCACCTCCGACCCTGAGCGCCAGGCACAGGTGCGCGCGGATCTGCCCGGCGTAGACATCCTCTCCACGGCCGAGGAGGCGTGGGCATACGACGCCGATCTCGCGGTCATCGCCACAGCTAACTCTGCTCATGTCCCGCAGGCGA
>CAZLMT010000003.1:18951-32881 GCA_964560615.1 uncultured Actinomyces sp. | reverse complement strand
GCCCCTCGCGGGCTCCGCGAGCCAGGCGCAGGCGCTCATCGACCTCGCGGCCGCGCAGGGCCGGCAACTCCACGTCTTCCAGAACCGCCGCTGGGATTCCGAGATCCTCACCGCTCGCAGCGCCATCGACGACGGCGTGATCGGAGCACCGCACCGCCTCGAGTCACGTTTCGAGCGGTGGCGACCCACGCCCAAGGGCGGCTGGCGGGAGGAGGGGCCGGCCGAGGACCTCCCCGGGCTGCTCTATGACCTTGGCGCGCATCTCGTCGACCAGGCACTGCACCTGCTCGGACCCGTGGATCGAGTTTTCGCAAGCGTACGTCGCGTCCGAGCGGGCGCCACGGCCGACGATGACACCCAGATCCTCCTCGAGCACGTGTCCGACGCCGTGAGCATCCTCAGCGTGAGCGCGGCGTCGGCCTTCACCGGTCCCCGGCTGCGCCTCCTGGGCACTGGAGGCGGCCTGTGGATCGACACCCTCGACACCCAGGAGGATGCCCTGCGGGCGGGCCGCTTGCCCGGGGACGAGCGATGGGGTGAGGAGGCCGACGACGCGCTCATCGTCACGGGCACCGAGCCACCCCGGCCACTGCCGCGCGAACGCGGCAACTGGGCGGCGTACTACCGGGGGGTCGCTGCTTCACTCCGAGGGGAGAGCGCACCGCCTGTGGACCCGCGCGATGTCGTGCAAGACCTGCGGGTCATCGAAGCCGCCCATGAGTCTGGTCGTAGCGGCATCGCCGTGGTGCTCGATCCCCCCGCCGCTCACGTCCAGTGACGTCAGCTTCTAGCTGGCCGCGCTATCGCGCAGCATGCCCACCGGATCCTCGAGTAGGGCGCTGAAGGCAAGCTCGGACGCGCCGATCAGCGGCGCGTCCCCACCCAGCTCAGACGAGGTGATGCGCACGAGGTCACGTGCTGCCGGCAGCGCGGTCGCCAATTGTGCGAGCACCCGCTCCCCGGCTACGGCGTACACCACGCCCAGGTGACCACCCAGGACGATCGACTGGGGGTTCAACGTGTTGACCAGGTTGACCAGGCCCATGCCCAGCCAATCGGCGACGCTGGCAAATGCCGCGATCACTTCGGGATCGCCACGTTCGGCACCGTCGATGATCGCGCCAAGGCCTCCGGACGCGGATGTCCCCGCGGCGCGAGCGAGCGCAGCGAATCCGATCTCGGTCTCCCAGCATCCGCGCGCACCGCAGCGGCAGGTGTGGCCCTGCGGGTTGATGCGCATGTGGCCGACCTCCCCGCCGTAGCCACCCGCGCCCACGAGGGGGCGCCCGTCGACGAAGACTCCGCCACCCACACCGATGTCACCCGCGAGATAGACCACGGTGCTGCTGTCACGCGCACTGCCGCGCACTTGCTCAGCGAGCACGCCGAGGTCCGCGTCATTGCGCACCGACACGTCACCACGTCCGCTGCCGAGACGGTCGCGCAGGAACTCCCCGAGGGGCACATCGGTCCAGCCGAGGTTGGGCGCGACGCGCACCAGACCATCTGTCGCGCGCACGACGCCGGGCACGCCCGCGCATACACCGACGAGAGATGCGCCGGAAGGGAGCGCTTCGATGACCTCACGACTCACCTGGACTACCTCGTCCAAGACGGCGTCACGATCACCCGCCCTGTGACGGCGTTCCGTGCGCGCAAAGACCTCGCCGCCCAGGCCGACCAGTGCGGCGACGGTGCGCTCGACTCGCAGATCCAAGGCTAGGACCGCCACCGAGGTAGACACGGGCTCCACGACAAGCGACGGCCGACCCACACCGCGGACATCCCCTGCACGCTCGCGCACGAGGCCGAGTGCGGCGAGAGTGCTTACGAGGTCACCCACCGTGCTGCGATTGAGCCCGGTGACCGCGGTGAGATGCGAGCGCGTCTGAGCCCCTCCGAGGTGCAGCAGGCGCAGCACGGTGGACAGGTTGGACCGACGTACCTCGTCCTGGGTCGCCCCGGCAAGGGAGGGCACAGGAGCCCCTAACTGCCAGTGGCGGCGGTGCGACGACGCGAGATCGCGTCAACGCTGGCTGCGACGAGCAGCACCAGGCCGGTCACAATGAATTGAATGCCCGACTGCTGTGTGATGAGCGGCAGGCCGTTGGCGATCACAGCGATCACGAGTCCGCCGATGACCGCGTCACGGATCTTGCCGCGCCCGCCGAAGAGGCTGGTGCCTCCGATGACGGCTGCGCCGACGGCGAAGAGCAGGGTCTGCGCACCGCCCGTGGTGGGTGACACGGAGTTGTCGCGGGAGGCGAGGAGGACACCGGCAATCGCGGCAAGGGTGGAACAGAAGACGAAGCAGGTGATCATCAGGCCCTTGACGTTGATGCCCGCGCGACGCGCGGCCTCACGGTTGCCGCCCACGGCGTAGACATGCCGGCCGAAGCCGGTGCGCTGCAGGATGAAGGTGAGCCCGACAAGCAGCACCAGGATGACGACCACGACCCAGGGCACGCCCTGAATGGTGACCTTGGCCGAGGGCAGTTGACGCTCCTGGTTGAGCAGGTACGTCGCGACGAAGATGAGCGCACCCAGGGCGATGACCTTGACGGCCCACACGCTCATGGCCTCGGCGGGCAGCCCGGCCTTGCGGCGACGGCGGATGGCCAGGAGTGTCGACAGCGCGAAGCCCACGACGATGATGACGGCCAGGACCCACCCGGCAACGACGGACATATTGCCGTTCATGACGACGAGGATCGCGTCGCTGCGGATCGGGATGGTGCCACCCTCGCCGATGATGAGCAGCATGGCGCCCTGGAGCGCGAGGAACATCGCGAGGGTGACCACGAAGCTCGGGATCCCGAGCCTGGCCACGAGCATGCCGATCACCAGGCCGATGACGGCACCGGTGAGAAGTGCCGCAAGCAGCGCGACGGGCCAAGCGAGTCCCCAGCTGTTGAGGGCGACCGCGAGGACCGCAGCGCAGGTGCCGGCAGCGAAGCCCGCCGACAGGTCGATCTCGCCCAGGAGGAGGACGAAGACCAGCCCCATGGCGAGCACGATGATCGCCGCGCTCTGATTGATGAGGTTGGCGAAGTTGAAGATGGAGAGGAAGGTCGATCCCTCGAGAGCGCCGAAGAGAATGATGAGCGCGATAAGACCCAGCACCGCGGGGAGCGAGCCGATGTCGCCGCCTCTGACACGCGCCCAGTAGTCGCGGACGGCCTGGCCGATGCCTCCGGTGTCGCCAGCAGCCGCGATGTCGACGTCGGTGGTCTGCGCGCTCATGCGGCACCTCCCATGGCGGTCTCGGGTTGCAGGCCGATGTCGCCAGACCTGCCGGTCGTGATGAGCTCGACGACCCGCTGCGACGACACATTGGCCTTCTCTACCTGCGCGGCCATGCGGCCGAGGTAGAGGCAGGCGATGTCATCCGCCACCGCCTGAACGTCGTTCATGTTGTGCGAGATGAGGATGACACCGAGGCCGTTGTCGGCCAGGCGGCGTACGAGATTGAGGACCTGCTCGGTCTGGGCGACGCCCAGGGCGGCGGTGGGCTCGTTCAGGATGACGAGCTTGGAGTTCCACAGCACGGCGCGTGCGATGGCCACGGTCTGACGCTGTCCGCCCGAGAGGCTGGACACCTGCTGGCGAAGGGACTTCAGCGTCCGCACGGACAGACCCGCGAGAGTCTCCGCCGCACGCTTCTCCATGGCGGTCTCGTTGAGCGTGACGCCAGACTTCACCTCGCGGCCGAGGAACATGTTGTGGACGACATCCAGGTTGTCGCAGAGCGCGAGGTCTTGGTAGACGACTTCGATCCCGAGGTCGTTGGCCTGCTTGGGGGCGCCGATGGAGACGGATTTGCCCTCGAAGCTGACCTCGCCACTGTCAAAGGGATAGATGCCCGCGATCCCCTTGATGAGCGTGGACTTGCCGGCGCCGTTGTCACCGACAAGCGCTGTCACGCGGCCGGCACGCACGTCGAGATCGACGTCTCGCAGCACCTGGACGGGGCCGAAGCTCTTGTTGATGCCCCTGAGCGATAGCAGGGGTGCACTGGTATCGGTCATCGCTCCTCGCAGGGTCGACGGTGGGCTGCGGCAAAGTCTGTCAGGAGAGCGACGGGGGCGGGCCGGATTCCGACCCGCCCCCGCGCTTCTTCATGGTGTGCGAGATGAAGTGCCCGAGCGTTACGGCGTGATGCCGTACTCCGCGCACTTCTCCTGGATCGCGGGCGTGGTGCAGACGCGATCGTAGGTGGTGAAGCCGTCAGCGATGACGTCCTTGACGTTCTCCGGGAAGACCGAGATCGGCTCGAGGAGAACAGCCTTGACCGTCCCGCCCGTCTCCGTGTCAGTCACGGAAGCGGTCGCGAGGCCGTCAGCGGTGGGGATCTCGCCCTTGGCGAGCGCCACGGCCAGGGCGGCAGCGGCGTCAGCCTCGGCCTTGATGGCCTTGTAGACGGTCATGCACTGGGTGCCGAGCAGCACGCGCTGCAGACCCTCGTCGGTGGCGTCCTGGCCGGTAACGGGGATCTCGCCTGCAACGCCGTTGCGCTCGAGGACGGCGATGGCTGCGCCACCGAGGCCGTCGTTCGCCGAGGCAACGCCGATGAGGTCGCCGCCGACCTCGGTGTAGATCTGCTCGAAGATCGTGCCGGCCTTGGTGTTATCCCAGTCCGGAACGCTCTGGTCAGCAGCGATGGTGTAGCCAGCGCCCTCGATGACGGTCTGGTAGCCCTCCTTGAAGAGGGTGGCGTTGTTGTCGGTCGGGGAGCCGTTGAGCAGCACCACGGGGCCGGCGTCATTGCCGTTGTTCTGCATGCAGGTCACGAGGCCCTCGCCGATCTTGGTGCCGACGGCGACGTTGTCGAAGGAGACGTAGTACTGAGCGCCGCCACCGAGGGTGAGACGGTCGTAGTCGATCGTCGGGACGCCCTGCGCGTCAGCCTTGGCGATGACAGCGGCCGCGGAGGGGCTGTCGAGGTTGACGATCATGAGGACATTGATGCCAGAAGCGAGCATCTGATCGGCGATGGTGGCGAACTTCGCCTTGTCGCCGTTGGCGTTCTGGATGTCGTACTCGACGCCGGCCGCCTGGAAGGCCTGCTCGAGGAACGGACGGTCCGCGGTCTCCCAGCGTGCCGAGGAGGCAGCATCGGGGAGGATGACGCCGACCTTGGCGGCTACGGGAGCCGGGGCAGCGGAGCTGCTCTCCGAAGCGGCGGAGCTGCTCGCGGGGGCGGCGCTGGATGATGCGGCGTCGCCACCGCTGCCGCCACAGGCGGCAAGGAGGAGACCAGCGGCGGCAAGGCCGGCGATGGCTCCGAAGGTGCGCTTGGACATCTGGGTCCTTTCTTAGCAGGGCGACCCTGCATGTGTCGGATAGTGCCGTGCGGTTGTGCGCTTACGGGTGGTGCAGTCATGCGGTCGTGCGGTGGTGCTGCAACCGATCCGGCTAGGCGCCGAGGATCGTGTCGATCACCAACTGGTCCAGCTGCTCATTGCGGTAGCCGCGGCTGGCCAGGGACTCGGGGTCGAACTGCTCTGAGAGCAGTGCGTTGGCGGCGGCCGCGGAATACGGCCCCACCGTGGGCTGGGCGAGCTCAGGGACGCCGGCATCGGCGAAGGCCTGCTTCACCTTCGGATTGGCGTCGAACTGGCGTGCCTTCTCGCGCAGGATGAGATAGGTGCGCATGCTTCCGCGAGCGAAGTCCCAGATGCCCTCACCCCCCTCATTGCGGTAGGGGCGGGAATCGAAGTGCTTGGGACCGGCGTAGCCGGAGTTCTCCAGCAGGCGGACGAGGAAGAAGTTGTCCTTGATGCCCTCGGAGCCGAAGCGCAGGTCCTGGTCGAAGCGGCCGATCTTCTGGTCGTTGAGATCAATGTGGAAGAGCTTGCCCTGCCAGAGCGCCTGGGCGACGCCCTGATAGAAGCTCAGCCCCGCCATCGTCTCGTGGGCGACCTCGGGATTGAGGCCAACCATCTCGGCGTTATCCAGGGTCTGGATGAAGGCCAGCGCGTGGCCCACGGTCGGCAGGAAGGTGTCGCCGCGAGGCTCATTGGGCTTGGGCTCGATGGCAAAGCGGATGTCGTAGCCCTTGTCCTTGACGTAGCCGGCAAGGAAGTCCAGCGCCTCGCGGTAGCGCTCGAGTGCATCCTGCGGCTCCTTGGATGCGGCGGCCTCCACACCCTCGCGTCCACCCCAGAAGACGTACGTCGGCGCGCCAAGCTCGGCGGCCACGTCGAGATTGCGCATGGACTTGGCGATCGCGTAGCGGCGTACATCACGATCATTGGAGGTGAAGGCGCCGTCCTTGAAGAGCGGATGCCAGAAGAGATTGGTCGTCGCCATGGAGCAGACGATCCCGGTCTCGTCGAGCGCCTTCTTGAAGCGATCGAGTTGAGCGCGACGCTCGGACTCGGGCGCACCAAAGGTCATGAGGTCGTCGTCGTGGAAGCTCACACCCCAGGCGCCGATGTCGGCGAGGCCCTTGACGTAGTCAACCGGGTCGATCGAGGGACGCGTGGCGTCGCCGAAGGGGTCACGGCCCGGATGACCGATGGTCCACATGCCGAAGGCGAAGCGGTCCTCGGGAGTCGGGGTGTAGTCGGCCACGCATTCCCCTTGCCTTAGGCCCAGGGAACCCCCGGGAATTGTTGTCAGCGCGAACATATGGCCGGGGAGTGACCTGCGCAATACCGGGGAGTGGCCGAATGAATAACGAATTCGTCACGCCCACAGCCCCCCTCGACGCATTTCTCCCGCTAAGCGGGACAAATGGTCAAAACGGGTCGCTCAAGGCCCTGAAACGGCCATTTGTCCCACGGAGGGCAGGGCGCAGATGGCTACGCGCGGGGCTGTCTGTCCCGGATCGGTCAGGTGCCGTGGACGGTACGCCGCGCCGCGGAGTACGCCTCTCGGATCCCCGGCACCGGGGCCGGGTCGCGCACGACCTCGCCGGCGAGGACCCAGGCCGGCGGCTCGGCCCCGCCGAGCAGGGCCCACGCGGCCTGGCGCGCAGCACCATCGGCGACGTACTCACCCGGGGGTGGCACGACGACGGGCAGGTCGAAGACGGTTGTCGCGACTTCCTGTACGGCGGGATTCGCTGCCGCGCCGCCGACGAGCATGATCCGCGCGGGCACCACGCCCTGTGCGCGCAGAGCATCGACCGCGTCAGCGAGGCCGCACAGCATGCCCTCGATCGATGCCCGCGCGAGATTGCCCGGAGTCATGGCGTCTCGCGTCAGACCGAGGATCGAGCCGGATGCGTCCGGCAGGTTGGGCGTGCGCTCACCGTCGAGATAGGGCAGGAGCACGAGGCCTCCACTGCCGGGAGCGGCCTCGAGTGCACGTCGCGTCGCACCGTCGATGTCCGTGCCGATCATCGCGGCTGCAGCCGAGAACACACGAGCTGCGTTGAGGGTGCACACGAGCGGCAGGAAGCGACCGGTCGCGTCGGCGAAGCCCGCCACCTGGCCGCTGGGATCCGCGGTGGGGGCATCGGCGACGGCGAAGGCGGTGCCGGAGGTGCCGAGCGAGACGACGACGTCACCGGGAAGGGCTCCGACGCCGAGGGCGGCCCCCATGTTGTCGCCGGTGCCCGGTGCGAGGGCGATGCCCCCCGACGTCTCCCCAACGACCTCATGGGGAGCAGCGACGCGCGGGACGTCGTAGGCGCGGCCGAACGCGAGCTCGAGCAGGTCGAGTCGGTAGTCGCCGGCCGCGGGCGACCAGTAGCCGGTGCCCGAGACGTCACCGCGGTCGGTAGTGGATTCGGCAGGTCGACCCGCGAGTCGCCACGTGAGCCAGTCGTGCGGCAGCAGCACGCGCGCGACGCGCGCCGCGAGCTCCGGCTCCTGGCGCGCGAGCCAGCGCACCTTGGAGATCGTGAAGGAAGCGACCGGGACACTGCCGACCGCATCGGCCCACGCCTGCGGACCACCCCACTCGGCGACAAGGTCTGCCGCATCCTGCGCCGAGCGCGTGTCATTCCAAAGTAGGGCCGGGCGAACCACCTCGCCCGCGTCATCGAGGGCGACCATCCCATGCTGCTGGGCTGCCACCGCCATCGCTTCGACGCCATTGAGCAGGCCGTCGCTCGCTGCCTCCAGCGCCGACCACCAGTGATCGGGATGGACCTCAGTGCCGTCCGGATGCGTGGCGCGGCCCTCGCGGACGAGGTCGCCCGTCTCGGCGTCGCGCACGACGACCTTGACGGACTGAGTGGAGGAATCAACTCCGGCGACGAGCGGCATGGGCAGACGCTACTCCCGGGAGCCCTTGTCGCGATCCCGGAGGATCTGGACGTCGGCCTCGAGCGCATCGAGGGCCTCGCGGATCTCATGGATTCGAGCCACAGCATCCCCCGTGATCCCGGACTCCTTCGCCTCGCGGAGTGCCTCGCGCTCACGCGCGCTCTCCATCGAGCTGATGATGATGCCGATGAGCAGGTTGAAGATGACGAACGCCGCGACGAGGACGTAGGACACGAAGTAGAGCGTGGCCCATGGCGTGACGGCGAGCGCCTCCTCAAGATACGTCGGGAAGTTCTCGAGGGTCAGCAGGATGAAGAGCGTGAGCATCGCTCGCGTGATGGTGCCCCACGACTCCGGAAGCTCCTCACCGAAGAGCGCCCAGCCGACCATGCCGTAGATGAAGAGAATGAGGAAGGTGAGCACGACGATGCTGGCCAGCGGCGGGATCGAGCGCACGACCGTTGCGATGAGCACACGCGCATCGGGCAGGAACCGTAGGAGTCGGGCGATGCGGGCGAGTCGCAGGATGCGCAGCAACGTGGCGTTTTCGCGCACACCCGGGATCCAGCCGCCGCCGATGATGATGAGATCGAAGACATTCCAACCGCTCTTGAAGAAGTCCTGCGGACGCCTGCCATATGACGCGAAACGCAAGACCAGCTCCACGACGAAGATGCCGTAGCAGATCTCGTTGGCGAGGATGAGCTGGTCGGCGTACGAGGCCATGACGGAGGGGAAGGTCTCCAGGCCGAGCACGATCGCGTTGATCACGATCACGCCGGCAATGGCGAGATTGAAGGCGTCGGAGTCGACCAGGCGGGCGAGGCGACCCGTGCGGGCAGCAGGAGGTTTCACGGCATACGACTCTATGGGCGAGCTGGGGCTCGCACTAGACCCCGAAGCGTGCGGACTCGAAGCGAGCGACGGCATCTTCCGCGCCCTCGACGTCGACGACGCACTCGTGTCGACCGTAGAGGCGCAGGACCAACTCGAGAGGCTCGCCGATGAGCGTGACCGATGGGGTGCCGGTCTTGGCGACGATCATCTCCCCCGTGTCACTGCGTCGCAGGGCGACACCCACGGGGCTCGAACGCGCGAGGAGCCGGCCGGCACGAGCGAGCCGCTGCCAGAGCACGTCCTGCTCGGCCACTAGGAGCTCACGCGGTGACCATCCCGGCTGCGCGCGGCGCACGTCTTCGTGGTGGATCGCGAACTCGAAGGGATCGGCAAGGCCCTGGGCACCCGGGAGTCGGAACGGCGACAGCAGCGGCGGGCCTGTGCGCACAGCACGCACGAGCTCGGGCCACGGGCGGCGGGCAACCTTCGTCTGGACGGAGTCGGCGTAGCCCGAAAGCGGCTTGACAAGGATCCCGATGGCGGCATCGGGTCGCGACTCGCGCACGATGAGGTGGGCGGCCAGATCACGCGTCGTCCAGCCTGCGCAGAGAGTGGGCGCGTCCGGCCCCACCTCGAGGAAGAGATCGCAGAGTTCCTGGCGCTCAAGACGGGCGACGTCGACTGCCTTCACCTGCCGATCCTCGCACAGATGAGGCACTCACCAGATGGAGCGCGCGATCAGGTCTAGCCTGACGGCATGGCCAAGATCGCACGCTCAGTTGCACTCACATCGATGGCGGGCCTGCTCTTCGCATCCCTTGCGGTGCCAGCGCAAGCGGGATCCCCCGAGGGCACCGGCTCGCTGGAGCGGCTCGCGCTGCCCACACCGCCGCAGACCGTGAGCGTCATGCTCGAACTCGATACCGTGCCCGCCGCCGTGGCCTGGGCCGCGGCACCCACGACGCGGTCCAAGCAGGCGTCCGCCCGCGCGGCAATCGCGCGCGTCGATGCGCTCGCGGCGGGAGTACGCCGAGCCGTAGGCAAGCAGAACGTCATCTTCGAGGCCACCAATGTCTACGCCGGCGTGGCAGTGCGCGCGGATGCCGACGATCTCGATCGCCTCGCGCGGATCCCCGGAGTCAAGGCAGTGCATCGCCTGGTGCCGAAGGAGCAAGACAACTTCATCGCCGTACCGCTCATCGGCGCGCCTGCCGCGTGGACCGGATCTGCGGGCACGGGCAAGGGCATCACCATCGGCATCATGGACACCGGCATCGACTACACCCATGCCGACTTCGGCGGCGCCGGCACGGTCGCGGCGTACCAGGCAGCACTCGCCGCGAAGGAGGCCGGGGAATCACCGGTCTACCCCGATCCGGTCAAGGTCGCGGGCGGCATCGACCTGGCAGGAAACGCCTACGACGCGGCGGACCCCGCCACAGCGGTCCCGGTGCCCGACGACAACCCGCTCGACTGCGGCGGCCACGGCACGCATGTCGCCGGCACAGCGGGCGGATACGGCGTCGCCGCGGACGGCACGACGTATCGCGGACCGTGGGACGCCTCCACTCCCTTCGACACCATGGGCATCGGCCCTGGTGTGGCGCCGCAAGCCACGCTCTACGCCATCAAGGTCTTCGGCTGCCGGGGCTCGACGAATCTCGTGGTCGAGGGTCTTGACTGGGCGATGGACCCCAATGGAGACGGCGACTTCTCCGACCACCTCGACGTCGTCAACATGTCGCTGGGTTCGACCTATGGATCTGTGCAGGATCCGGACTCGGTCGCGAGCAACAACGCGGTCGAGGCCGGCATCTCCGTCATCGCGTCCGCAGGTAACTCCGGCGACACCTACGAGATCACCGGCTCGCCCGGTGTCGCGACCAAGGCGCTCTCGGTAGCAGCCAGCGAGGACAACGGGCAGATCAGCGATGGCTTCACGGCATCGATCGCGGGAGCCTCAAAGAATTATCCCGCCTCCCTTGCCGACGCCAATGACTGGGCGAGTCAATCGGCCAGCGGCACCGTCGTCGAAATCGGCGACTGGTCGGCGCCAGCCGGTGGCGGCAACAATCCGGACGGCTGCGAGGCCTTCAGCTCAGCAGATGCGGCGAAGGTGGTCGGGCGTATCGTCCTGCTCCAGTGGGATGGCAATGACGTGACCCGGCGGTGCGGATCAGCAGGGAGGGTTGGCAACGCCGCAGATGCCGGGGCCATCGGTGCGATCCTCGGAGGCCCGCAGGACCTCTTCACCGTGGGCATCGCCGGCGACGCGCGCATCCCCTCGCTGCTCACGCTGGGCAGGGCGACCGACGCGCTCCACTCAGCGCTCCTCGCCGGCACCGCGGTGACCGCCACGATTGACGGCAGCCTGCGCAACAGCGAGAGGGTGATCGTCACCGGACCAAAGGATCCGACAGACACCGCCATGGACTTCACCTCGCGCGGCACCGCGCTCGCAGGCAACGTCAAGCCGGACGTGAGCGCACCGGGCGGCACGATCTTCTCCGCCGCCGTGGGCACCGGGTCGGGAGGATCTTCAGCCAGCGGGACCTCAATGGCCGCTCCCGCGACGGCCGGCGTCGCCGCGCTCGTGCTCGCGGCGCATCCCACATGGAGTCCGCAGCAGGTGAAGGCCGCCATCATGAACACCGCGGACCATGACCTCTTCCTGAAGCCGGGACGTACGGGCCCGCGCTACGACAACCTCCGCATGGGCTCCGGCCGCGTCGATGCCGAGGCTGCGGTGTCCACCGATGCGGTCGCGTACGTCGTCGACGATCCCGGGGCGGTGAGTGTCTCCTTCGGCGTGATGAACATCGCGTCCGCGACGTCCGTGTCGAAGTCCGTGCGCATCAAGGATCTGCGCACGAGCGGTGGATCGCGTGCGTACGCCGTGAGCCTCGGAGCAATCAACGCCCTTCCCGGGGCGGCCTACGCCGTGTCGCCGCGCAGCGTCACCCTCGCGCCGGGGAAGTCCGCGACCGTGCGCGTCACGCTCACCGTGGATCCCAGCCGGCTCATCCACAGGGCCGACCCGACGATCTCCCTGGATCCGCTTGGGGACGGCAGGATGCGCGATTTCCTCAGCGTGGTCAGCTCGCACCTCTTGGTCAAGCCAGCCGGCAGCGATCGTTCGCTGCGCGTGCCGGTCTTCGCCGCGCCGCGGCCTGCCTCGACTCTGGCGGCTCCGGCCACCGTGAGGGTGACCGGCGCGGGCGGCCTCCTCAGGGGATCGATGACACTGAACGGTCGCGGGGTGGACGTGCGCGGTGCGGAAGCCTACGAGCGCGAGCGCTCACGCATCTCGGCGATGCAGCTCATGGGCGAAAGCCCGAGACTCCCCGAGTGCATGCCCGGCGTGAGCACAGGCTGCGTCAACACTGCCGACGAGGCATCCGCCGACATGCGCTACATCGGCTTCACCTCCGACGCCCGTGAGATTTCCGCGGATGGCGGCGATCCCCTGTCGGCGGATACTCCCGGGAAGGCCTACTTCGGGATTGCCAGTTGGCAGCCCTGGCGAAGCGCGGCCAACATCGCAAGCTTTGTCGTCTATCTCGACACGGATAACGAGGGCACTCCCGATCTCGTGGTCACAAATGTCGACGCGGGCCAGGACGTCTTCATCGCCTTCACCCTTGGGGTGCGACCAGGCGACGGATTCGCGATTCCCTCCGTGGAACTCATCAACAATGTCGCGGGCGACAAGGACACCGCCAAGCTCTATGGCAACGTGATGACCCTGCCGGTCAATCTCGCAGGTCTCGCCAACCCCACCGACTCGATCACTGGTGCCCCCCTCACGCCGTACATCACTGCCGAGACGACCACCATCTCCTACTGGGTCGAGGCCTACGGACCAGGGGGTGCGCTCATCGACGTCATCGGGCATCCCCGCGTGCCGCTGCGCAGCGACGTTCTCTCACCGGCTCTGACGGCCTTCACCAACGCGGGCAGCATCCCCGCGCCATCGGCCACGGGCACGAACCTCACGGTGACAATGGATCCGGCACGGGTAGGTGACAACCCTCGCCTGCTCGTCTTCCACCACCTCAACACACTCGCCCGCAAGGCACAGGTGGTGTCCATCACTCGGTGACGGTCACTCGGTGGGTCGCGCCGGGCTCGAACCGGCAACCTACGGATTAAAAGTCCGCAGCTCTACCATTGAGCTAGCGACCCGGGGGTTCCACTCTTCAATCCGTGGAACCCTCCACTAATGGCTCCACTAAAGTACTCTCCCCCGCCTCGCCGGGTCAGTCGCCCTCAGCACGGGATGAATTCATGTCGTGAGATCGCCATGCACGTGGACTCATGTGGCCAAGCTACGACGCAGTAGCACGCTGGACTGATCGGAGGACCACCCGCTGAGGGTCTGAGCAGATGCCAGGACACTCGGCTGATCGCGGGCACTGGGCGCGCCTCAGGGACGCTGCGGGCGCTAATGTCCACCCCGGTCTTCGACTAGGGAGTGGCGCGATGAAGTTCACGGCGGTCGCGGTGGCGTGCGCAGCGGTGCTTGCGACGACCAGTGCCACAGTCGGCGCGGTGCAGGCCGGTGACGCCGGAGTGTGGGGCAAGGGGGCTCGCACCTGCGTGCCGGCACCGTACGCGAACTGCGCGGACATCTCCCACAGGTGGAGGGCCGAGCATCACGGTGACCTCAGGGGAATCAAACTCCACCGGGCCGCATTGCACGGGGCGGACTTCACGGCTGCGCGGCTCGACAATTCGATCTTCCGGGGCGCGATCTTGCGCCAGGCGGCGTTCCGTGACGCATCCCTCCGGGGCGCCGACTTCGGCCCCGCGGGCACGCGCCGCATCGCCCGTGGAATGGCGTTCACGTGCCCTCCGAACTGCCTGAACGCGGA
>CAZLMT010000003.1:15912-18941 GCA_964560615.1 uncultured Actinomyces sp. | reverse complement strand
TCTCCAACGCCAACCTCGCTGAGGCGAGCTTCGAGCAGGCGATCCTGGTCCGGGCTAAGTTCTCCGACGCCAACTTGTCAAACGCCGGCTTCGAGCGGGCACACGTGGAGCGCGCAAACCTGTCTGGCGCCAACCTGGAGAACGCGGATTTGTCGGGCGCGTACCTGGCGGGCGCGAACCTCACCAATGCCAACCTGGCAAACGCGGATTTGTCGGACGCTGACCTGACCGGCGCGGAACTCAGCGGCGTCGTATGGCGCAATACAAGGTGCCCGGACATGACAATCACCAGCACTGGCTGCTGACATCGCAAACTTCTGCAGCGCGAGAGCCCAACGACTCTTCCTCGACCTCACGCCGCGATGAGGCCGGTGCCCACCACGACGACCAGGAGCGCGATGGCCTCGAGCCGAGCCATGTTCTCCTTCAAGAGCACGAGCGCGGGAAGTGCGGTATCAGGGGAATGTCCCAGACCTGCCTCCTTGAAGCTTTGGCGAGGTGAAGCCCGCCCAGATCAGCCGGACGATGCGCGGCACCACCAGCCCGTGAACCACCCCGAGAGTGTCGCTGTCGGCAACGACTGCACAGGCAGGAGGCTAGTGAAGTCGCTGATGCTGTAAAGGCGCTGGAAATCCCGGGCACCTGATACCACGGCATGGATAAATGGAGGCGGGGCGAGCAGATCATGTCGAGGTCTCCTAGGACGGCTCAGGCGCGAGCCATGAAACGAGCAACTCGGCACTGGGTCTCTCGGCGCTCACCTTTGATAGGCACTTCCGCAAAGCGCTCAGCAGGGGGTCGTCGATGTCATCCGGTACCACCGCCTCGACGTTGACGACGCGGAAAAGCATCGCTGGGATCGACGGAGCATCGAACTCAGCTGTTCCCTTCGCGGCGTAGAGCACAGCAAGTGCCCATCCATGAACGTCTGTCCACATCCCGGGCGGTCCGCCCATCACCTGCTCCGGTGCCATCCACATGGGGCTTCCCAGTAGCGCCCCTGATGGGACCTCACGGATGGTGCCGCCCGAATCTGACACGCCGAAGTCGAAGATGCGTGGTTGTGTCTCCCCCGCTGCCACTGGGTCGACCATCATGATGTTGTCCGGCTTCATATCTCGATGGACGATCCCCACGGAGTGCAGCGCCGCAAGGCTCCTCGCCAAGCCCAGGGCGAATCCGAGAAGTTCGTCGCCGGAAAGAGACCCGCTGGTCGCGACCTGTTGAGTCAGGGTCTGACCCGGTAGGTACTCCATAACGATGTACGGCTGGCGCACGGCCAGTTGGGTCGCGATCAGCCGCGGAGCAGCCCCGGCCGGGGCGTCGCCGAGCGCACTTGCTTCACGGATGAGTGACGCCCGCTTCATCACGTCATCGATCAGGTCTTCCCGCAGAATCTTGATCACGACCGGACCGGTTGCGTCCTCGGCGAGGTAGACGATGCCCATCGCTCCCCCGCCGATCCGGCCCTTCATCATGAACCCCTCGATGGCCGGAAACTCCTCGCCCGGGCCCACGGCGACATGCCCGAAGGAGCCGTCACTCAGCATGCTGGGTCCCGCCCTTCAGTAGATGAATCCAGATATCCGCCGTTTCCGTGCATGCGCAGTCCTGTGCATGCACAGCATTCCCTATGATGGCCTGGCAGCATCGCGCCAGTTCACTCTCTAGAAGAACGGCGAACCTGGGTGCCCGGTTGCGTGAGGAATATCCGGGCTTCTTTGTACATTGCAGTCGAGCGGGAGGATGCACTCGTGTCCACATGGCGTACTTGCCCCCGCTCTCCAGGCACTCGGCTGACTACGGATCCTGCTGAGGACCGGCGGGAATCAAGCGGAAAGCACCGCGGTGGGAATCATGTCTGAAGATGTCGAACTGCTTCAAGCGCTCATCCGCAATGCATGTGTCAATGATGGCTTCGAGGTCGGCAATGAGATGTCGAACGCCGATGCTGTCCTCTCTGTCATTGAAGGTTGCGGCGCTGACATCGAGGTCTTCGACTCGGCACCCGGTCGACGCTCCGTCGTGGCCCGAATCGCCGGGGCAGATCCGAGCGCGCCCACGCTGATGATGCTGGGCCACTCAGACGTCGTCCCCGCCCGAGCAGAACGGTGGACCCGCGATCCATTCGGGGGAGAGATCGTCGATGGCTTCATCTGGGGGCGGGGCGCCCTCGACATGCTCGGACAGGTGGCCACGATGGCCACGGCTTTCCGTGATTTCGCGTTGTCTGGCCGAGCCGCCGGTGGAGACATCGTGCTCGCTGTCGTGGCGGACGAGGAGGCTCTCGGTCAGCGTGGTACGGCCTGGTTGCTGGAGAACCACTATGACGCCATGCAGGCGGACTGGGTGATCGGCGAGGGTGGTGGCGGCATCTCCGACTCTCCTTCGGGTGAGCGCGTAGGTGTCACCGTCGCCGAGAAGGGCGTGTGGCGCATCCGACTTCACGTCGATGGGCAGTCAGGGCACACGTCGTTGCCATTCGGATCAGCCAATGCGCTGACGCTGGCCTCCCGGGTGTGCGTTCAACTAGCCCAGGTCGAGCCCTTGGTGGTCATCACCGATCCGTGGCGAACATTCGTCGCGCAGGGCTGGCCTGATGTCAGCCACGCCTATCTCTTGGACGCAGGCAGGATCGACGACGCGATTCAGCATTTGCCTGACTTCCCCGGGAGAATCGCACACGCGATGACACGAATGACCCTTGTTGTCACCTCGATCACCAGCGATGCATCCTGGAACTCGATCCCCAGTGCGGCCACAATCGAAATTGATGTTCGTACCCTGAAGGGCCAGGGGATGCCCGAGATCATGGATGTCATTGACGCGGCGCTCGATAGTGCACTCGGCGTGCGCCTCGGCGATCCGGGCTCGCCGGTGTCCATGGAAGTCGTTTCTGGGATGCAGGCCAGCATGAGCGCCATCGGGACCCGGCTCTGGACGCTCCTGGAGGAGGCAACGCAGGTCCATCAGGGCCACGCCACGCTGTTGCCGATGATGACGGCTGGAGTTACTGCCGCGCGCTTCTT
>CAZLMT010000003.1:15428-15902 GCA_964560615.1 uncultured Actinomyces sp. | reverse complement strand
CGATGCATGCAGACGTCGGGGACTAGTCGCGGTATTCGGGAAGATAGCCGAACTCGCGCATGACTTCTCCGTGCTCCGCCACGATCCGGTCGGAGAGGCTCGGATCCAATTCGTCGATCCACGAATCTACGGTCCCCTTTCGGAAAAACGCCTTGTGGATTGATGGTGCTTCCGCGAATCCCTCGATGGACTCCCGGGCTACTAGCATCGTGAAGGCGCACGCCTCGACGGCCAGGTCGATCTGGTCGAGCGATGCGACGATGTCCATCGCCGCGGCAATGCGCACCAATTGTTGATGCGGATCTGCCACGAGGTCCTCGTAGCGAACGACAGTTACTGGCACTTCCTGCTGCCTCGTCCAGGACCTCACGTGTCCGGACCAGGAGAGCGGGTGGAATCCGCCGTGTGCCTTGTGGATCGGTCGAAACATCTCGTCCTCGCGGCCCATCGCAGCGACGGTGTCGGTGTGGCTCC
>CAZLMT010000003.1:7917-15418 GCA_964560615.1 uncultured Actinomyces sp. | reverse complement strand
GGTGGTGGGCGAAACTGACAGCCACCGCCCGGGGGTCGCGCACGATGTAGATCGCGCGCCCTCCGCCTGGTAGCCATCGGGTCGAGTAGCCGTCCGCGGCAGGGGTCCACGCCTGGTGCGTCTTGCGGGGAACGACGGACGGGCTCCGCTGTTCCGCGAGTTGCCAGCCGAGCCTGAGCATCTGCAGGGCCTCAGCGTCAGAGAGGTCGCTCATCGGAACACCCGGAACTGGCTGCATGCCATCGCCGGGATGCCCCTCTCGAAGGTCTGCCAAGAGATCGATTCCACCGTGGTTGAGTGCATGGATCAAGGCTCGTACCCAGGTGTTGCCGGACTTCGGGTACGAGGCCAGCCACGCTGTTCCGCTCATAGCCGCAGTTCCCGAAGGAACGCGTCGAGCCGTTCGGCCAGAGCCGGTGGCGCGACGCGTGCGAGTTCCTCAAGACTTCTGGGGTTAGACCGCCTGACTGCGATGGTCAGCACCTCCGGCATTTGGACCGCCGCTATTGAGCCAGGGATGCTGCAGACCACACCGGCCATCCACTCCTGTTCCTCGACGAACGTGCTCTCAATGAGATTAATCGACATTAACTCGGGGGCATCCTTAACCTGCATCGGCACGATCGCTGACAAGCGGGCATCAGCGTGCGCGGGTGCGTGGACGACCTTCCTATCCCGACCCGATGCAGCCTTCTCCTGCGGGTAGTCGGCGAACAGGCTCTCGGCGGGTCTCCGATCGAGAGTCGCGCGCGGGTGCAGCGCTCGGCAGATGCCGTCTGCGTCGATCACGGCGACGCCGTCGCTGACCAGGCCCCAGCCATGCCGCGTGAGTTGCAGGCCCAGAACACTCGCTCCGCTTCGAGTCGACCCCGTGAGTGCCACGGCCCGACCGTTCCTCGCCACCACGCAACCAGGGAGCACGCGGCACCCCTGCGCAGTGAAGTGCTGGCCAATCGCCCATTCCCGCAGGCGGGTCCACGCGCCTTCGCGCGCCTGAGCGTCCGGACCTCTCACGATGATGCGGTCCGCGCTGACCGTTACGGTGCCGAGCTCGGGAATTCCCAGAGTGACGCTGGACGAATCCACCAACCACAACGCGACCGGCGAGGCCTCTGGACGTGCAGCCTCGTATTCGACGATCGGGAGCCCGCAGTCCTCCACTAGAAACCGCGGGTCATCATCGGCTCTGAGTCTTCGAAGGCGATGGGCGTGTCGGAGTCTTCTCCGACGAGTCCGATTCCGAAGAGCGCGTAGTGCGCCTTCACGGACACGTGGATCGACTCAAGGAGCTCGGAGACTGTGCCCAGATCGTGCTCGTCGACGTACTCGACCAGACTCTCCGGTAGCGGCCAGCCCAGCGCGTTCTGGGTCAGCAGGAGTGCCTGAGGTGTCGGCGTACTCCCGAAAGTCACGCCTGCCGCGGCGGCGTGCTGCAAGGCCGCGGCCGCCTTCACCTCCTCGTAGCGTCCGCCGAGACGAAGGGCATTGAGGAATGGCTGGGTGATCATGCCGATCCTCGCGCGTCCCAGCCAACTGCGTTCCAGTCGCAGTGCGAGAGCCTGCGTGCCAAGCATGTTGTCGAGACCACGCTCATCGACGTCGTTCCTTACTGCGAAGTCGTCAAGCTCCTCCAATGGGATGCCGACACGGGCGCAGACTTCAACGCGAGCTAGATCCATCTCCTCCGCTGTCGGCGGGCCGTTGAGCACGTAGGAGAGAGTCGCCATCACCGTCATTTGACGGGCTTCCCGCATGTACTGCCCGTAGTCCTCCTCGTGGAGCAGCGCATAACGGCGGATCTTGTCGAAGGTGATCGGGAATCCGTCGTCGGTCTCCACGACGACGTCGCGGGCAAGCGATGCCGTGAAGACGCCCGACATGAAGGTCTTCACACGGTCGCCCTCAGGGATTGGCCCTGGAGGCAGGGCTTCCATCGCGTGCAGGAGCTCGATCGCGTCTTCGCGCTTGGGATCCACGACGCTGGTGCGCATGTACTCGTTCAGAGCCAAACACTGCACTTTGTCCAGGCCCAGTACCTTCGCATCAGCAGCGACCGCGCTCAGCCTCCGATCCGGGAACCACCGCTCCTTCTGAACCGCAACCAGCGCTGCGCCGTCATCTTCGGAGACGATCCCTGCGGCAATGGCTCCGGCGATCGCGGAACGAATTGTCACCAGCGCATCGGAGAGAGCGCGGTAGTTATGAGCACGGTCGGCGTGCGTGAGCGCGACTTCGTCGTCGTCCTCGATTTCGCCACTGACGAGCCTGTCGTAGATCCCGCCCACGCCGATCATTCCGAAGTCATCGCACTCGGCCGCACGGAGTGCGCCCATCGAACTCGAGCCCAGAACCCAGATGCCCTGCTCCATCGCGTACAGGATTTCCTTGTGGTAGACCGACATATTCGTCAGGAATGTGCCGTCGACTAAGCCAATGGCGTGGGGGCGAAACCGGTTGGCCGCCCCCAGAATGTCGCCCATGCCCGCTGGCGGCAATACGACTAGGTCGGGGTAGAGCGACTTCGCCTCATCTGCGGACAGCGACGGTCCGAGGAAGACGATGTTTGGACGATTCTTCACGCGAGCTCCTTCGACTGCGCGAACCGTACGCCACGCTTGCCGACCTTGGCGTACGCGAACGGATAGCCCTCGAGCCCAGGCACGAGGACCCGGACCACCTGGATCGGATCCTCCGGCGGGGTGTGACGAATGACGATGACGCGATTGAAGCCAGCGGCGACCAACCTGTCGACCATCCACTGAAGGTCCCCCAAAACCGAACCGGTTCCAGCATCGATCGTGTCGGTCATCTGCTCGGTGGCCGTGAAGTTCCCGCTGCTCTCTTGGCGCTGGGCTGCAGTGCGCTGACTCTCAAAGTTGTCGTCGCGAGCGCCAGCGACGATGAGGCAACGCGCCTGGGCGGCCTCAGTGACGGCCCGGACAAGGGAGGTCTTCGTGCTCGTTCCTGCACCTGCACCCTTGAAGGTGCCCGTGCGGCCGCCCTCGGCGTCGTGGAGGTAGGTCACCACGATCGGCACACCGATCTCGGTCGTGGCATCCACTGCCTCGAGCTTGAGGCCACCTCGTTCGATTTGCTCGGCCACCCAGGGAGATGTCTCCTGCAGGATGTCGGTGCACAGAATGTGGGACTTACGGGTCACTACAGTGTTGAGAGTCATGCCGTCGCGTTCAATCGCTTCTTGCAGCCCCGAGAGCACGGCCTCGAGGACGTGAGCTCCGCTGGCCAGGCCATTCGAGCCAGCGATGAAAGGGCGCAGCGCTCCGTCCGGGATAAGAGACACTGTCGCCAGGGTCTCCGGGACGTAGACCTCTTCGCCCGCAACGATGTCCCATCCGAGGGTCCACGGCGTTTGAATCTTGTCTGTCCAGATCGACCCCTTGGACATGGGGAACTCGTCACCGGAGATGACATTCGCACCCATGCGGCGCATGACCGACTCGCTGGCCACGACCGTCTCTAGATCCAGGGTCTCCCAGATCGCCTGCTCGGCGCATTCCATGACTGCACTGACCCAACTGGCATCTTTGGTCACACCTTTGCCGCTGCCACTCGAGAGGGTCCGGCCCTGCGGCTTGACCGCCATGTGGACAGGAAGGCCCACTGAGTCAAAGCCGGTGAGGTGGGCAACCCTGGTGATCCCGTACCTGCTGAGCTGGGGCGTGAGGAACTCCCGGAGCTCGGCGGTGTCGCGGGTGCGCAGTCCCGAGTCCGTGGCAATGGCCACGGGCAACTCGGGGTCGGTCGGCTGTAGGAAGCCGGAGAAGTCAAGAATGTTCATACCGATCGCCTAACTGGGATAAGACAGTGTGCTCCGGACAAAGTGGGGCCGCGGGAATCGGCTTATCCACCGTATCCCGCGGCCCCTTCGACGATCTGGTGCGGCGATGAACTATGCGGCGCCTGCGGCACCTGCAGCTGCGGCGGGCGCGGCAGCTGAGACGTCTGACGCCGTCGAGGAACCGCCGGCAACGCCCGCGAGGGCTGCGTGAGCGTTCACATCGTCGTGGGTCGGGACTGGGACTCCGGCCTCGACGAGAATCGCACGACGCTCGTCGGCCGAGTTCACCGAGAGAACCTTCGCCTTGAGTTCGGGACTTGCGGCAAGTGCACGGGCTGTTTCGTTGAATGTGGCGCTCACGGAGGCTCCTTCTCAGTGGTTGATTTTCAGGACTTGCACCGTGGCCTGACCTGCTGGGTTGCACCCATTCTTGCGGCGCACAGGCAGACCGACTTCTGGAAACGAACGTTCACGTAATGAAATCTCGTTGAGCTCATGAGATCTGATACGGGCCGTACACTACACAGTGGTAGGACCCACGCAAAGCTGAAATTGCATGTTCGGCCGTAGCGCGTGCGCATCGAAGAGAGCTGCTCATGAGGCCACGCTCCTCTGCACGCGGATCTCGGCCTCACGTGACGAGACCGAGATGAGGGGACTGTAGGGGGAGTGTCTCGATCGGCGCGAGCGCGACATAGGGAAGCCTACAGGTCGCTGGCGACCGCTGGCTCACCTCAGGTAAACTGCCGAAGGACATCCGTGAACCGCCGATGAAGCTGCTGCGTGACCACGCGCCCGCGAAGGCCAACTGGAGCCAGGCGGCGCCAGCCCCAGGACAGCCGTCGTGCACTGCCGAGATCTCTCGCGATAGTCGCGTGCAACGACGCCAGCGTGGGGCATAATTCCGGCTGTTGGGTCTGGCCATGATTGCGCAGCGGAATGCAAACGATCGGGAGGCTTACGTGGCGGCCGAGGCCCCCTTGGGTGTCGAAGTACTGGATCACGTGTGGGACCGATCCGCCGAGTTGATCGACCACTTGAACTCCCTGGACTCGTGGGAGCGGTCGAAGGTCCAACGAGAGTCCAATCCGATCGCGGACTATAGGACGAGCAGCACGATCGGATTGCCACTCCTGTCGTTCAACAACCCACCGATCGTTCATGATTTCGCGCGCACCGTGTGGCAGAAGATGTCTAACTATGCGCTTGTCTATGGCGTGCCCGTCTACGAGTTCGAGCCGATAGTCTTCAACCGCTATGAGCCGGGGCAGCATTTCGATACGCACCCTGACTACTTTCGGGGATCTGACAGAGTGTTCTCAGCGGTCTTCTACCTCAACACTGTGACTTCCGGCGGGCACACGAGCTTCGTCCATTTCGACCACGACGTCGAAGCAGTCGAGGGTCGCCTAGTGATCTTCCCGGCCAATTACCTGTTCGCACATGCGGGCACTGCGCCGGAGAACCAGACCAAGTACAGCGCTGCATTCTGGGCACGAGGCTAGGGAGCCAACATCATCATGAGCACACCGACTCCGGCGGCAACGCCGTCGCCCACACCTCCGGCGCAGCCTGGCAAGCCGAAGGCTCCTCCTGCAACGAGCCCAGAAAGCCTTGACACCATCATCGTCACCACGAAGCCTCACGGCTGGTGGGCGCTCTGGGCGATCGCTGCCGCCGTCACCATCGCGCTCATCTGGTCCGTGGTGGCCACCATTCCTTTGCAAACTTCAGCGACTGGTGTGGTCAATGGCTACCAACTGGAGCAGATCGTTGCTGCGCCCGTCGCCGGTATCTTCGAGCTTTCAACCACCAAGGACGATCTCAACCCCGAGACAGCGGCGGTGTCGACTGGAGACCTCCTTGGCCAGATCACTCCATACAACGGTGGCGTGCCAGTCGAACTCGTCTCCCCAGTCGATGGTCAAATCAGTGCTGTTCTCATCTCAGAGGGTCAGGGGGTTGAGCCTGGGACTGAGATCTTCCAGATCACCGAGCTTCCGGATCGAAGCAAGGGAATGGCAATCACCGCTTGGGTCCCTGAGAGCACGGCTTACGCCCTGACGCCTGGAGCCACTGCAGACGTCACTTTGACGGACGTCGCGACGAGCGAGGCCATTGTGCTACCGGCGAGCATCGTCGCCATCGGCACCGTTCCTTCTTCAGTCCAGTCCATGACGACGGTCTCTGGATCATCTACTCTGGCGCAGGAGTGGTCTGACGCCGCAGGTGGCATGCCCTACCGAGTTGACCTCGCCCTCTCGCTTACCGACTGGCCCGCCGATCGGCCCCTTCCCACTCCCGGAGCCATCGTCACTCTCGTCAATACCTACGCCGAACTTCATCCGATCCAGTTGCTCTTCGGTGGCGTCTAATGTCAGTCGATGCAGTAGCTGCAAGCCCGTCCGTGACGCTCGACCAAATCACAACTAGTCCGCGCCGGACCAAGGTGCCCACGATCCTGCAGCAGGCGCAGGTCGAGTGTGGTGCTGCCTGCCTCGGCATGGTGTTGGCGCACTTCGGCCGCTGGGAGTCACTTGACACGCTGCGTGAAGCTTGTGGGGTATCCCGCGACGGCGCAGACGCGATCGCGATCGTCGAAGCAGGCGCTGGTTTTGGCCTCGACTACACCGCTAAGCGCGGGACGCTCGAGGACCTCAACGGTCTTGCTGTTCCATCCATCCTCTGGGTGAGGCGCTCGCACTTCGTCGTCCTCGAGGGAATTCACGGCGGCACCGTCTACATCAACGATCCAGCCCGCGGACGTCGCGAAGCTACGGTCGATGATTTCGCCAGCGAATACTCCGGCGCGGCAATCACCCTCACACCCAACAAGACATTCACCAAAGAGGGCCACCCCTACCGGGCGACTCCCGCCCTGTGGGCGCGGCTGAAGAACAGCGCATCGGGAGTGCGCTTTGCGATCTTCGCGGGGCTGCTAGCAATGCTGCTCGGACTTGTCATCGCACCGATCAGCGAACTCTTCATCAACAGCGCGCTTGACGGCGGCAAGGAAAGCATCATCCCCATGCTCGTCGTCGCTCTCTTGGTCATCGGACTCTTCCGCGGCGGGTTGACGCTATTGGAGTTCGGAGTCATTAGCCGACTCCAAGCCAAGATGACCATGGTCGGGACGGGAACTTTCGTCGACAGGCTTGTCCGCCTGCCGCTGCTCTTCTACATGGAGCGGTCGCTCGGAGATCTCAGCCAGCGCGTTGGCTACAACTCACAAGTCGCCTCGCTGCTGGCAACGCAGATGGCCAGCGCGGGTATCGCCCTCATCGGCGTAATCGGCTACGCCGCGCTGCTCCTCTACTACAACTGGGTCATCGGCCTCGTAGTCATTGTGCTGTCGCTACTCAATGTCGTGGTCCTTCGCGCCGTGATGAGCCGCCGCACGGCAGTCCAGGGCCGTGTCATCCGGCGCCAGAACGAGCTCCGAGGCACAACGACCTCGGCCATCCAGGGAATCGAGACGATCAAGTCCACTGGTATGGAGGATGACATCTTCAAGACCCTCACTGGTCAGCAGTCCGAGTACATCACGGCCAGTGCGGCCCTCGTCCCGACGACGGCGCTGCTGGTGGCGTTCCCGATTCTCATGTTCTCCTTGACCAGTGCATCGATCTTGGTGCTGGGTGGGTACTTCACCATCATCGGCACGTTCACTATCGGCGGGCTGCTCGCAGTCACGGCTTTGGC
>CAZLMT010000003.1:1254-7907 GCA_964560615.1 uncultured Actinomyces sp. | reverse complement strand
CTCAATAGCCCGATCCAAACCCTGATGGCGACAGGCGGTCAACTGCAAGTCGTCACATCCAGCCTTCAGGCTCTCGATGACGTCATGGCGAACGAGCAGAGCGTTAGGTTTGACCGCCCTCGCCTCAATCCGGGCGACCCGGTCCCGGAGATCTCCGGAAAGATCACGATGACGAATGTCTCCTTCGCCTACGGAGACAAGGCGCCCACGGTGATCGAGGACCTTAGCCTCGAATTGGCTCCCGGCAAGCGGATCGCTCTTGTCGGCGGCTCAGGCGCGGGCAAGACGACGATTGGCAATCTCGTCGCAGGGCTGTTCCAGCCTCGAAGCGGCCAGGTTCTCTACGATGGAAAGGCCCTCGCGGAGTACCCGATCGGAGTCATTGAACGAACAGTGTCGAAGGTGGATCAGTCGATCGTGCTCTTCGAGGGGACAGTGCGCCAAAACGTAACCCTCTGGGACAGCACGATTCCCGAGGTCGATGTCCGACGCGCACTTGCAGACGCCCAGATCCTCGACGATGTCTTGGCTCGGGACGATGGCCTGGACTGCGCTGTGTCGGAGAATGGGCGCAACTTCAGCGGCGGGCAGTGCCAGCGGATTGAGATCGCCCGCGCACTTGTCCTCAACCCTCGGACGATCATCCTTGACGAAGCAACGAGCGCCTTGGACGACATCACCGAGTCCCTCGTCGACCAGGCGTTGAGGCGCCGCGGCGTCTCGTGCCTGATCATTGCCCACCGACTCAGTACCATTCGGGACGCCGACGAGATCATCGTGCTCGGCCAGGGCGGCGCAATCCTGCAGCGCGGACGGCACGACGACCTCATGACTCAAGACGGGCCGTCGTGCAGCAGGGCGACTACGCATTCGCAGCTGCGAGCCCTGTACCGCTCCTCGTCGTCCCGCGACTAGGCGCGGTGCTGATTGAGCAGGCGCCACCAGTTTCCGAACTGCCCGACGCGGTCCGAGTTTTTGTCGATGCCGTGAGCAAAGAACTCGAAGCATCTGCGACTTCCGGCTTGCAGGGAGTGGCCCCGGAAGCCCTGGCTGAAGCCCTCACGCAAGCCATCACATCGTCTATGGCGGCACAGCAATCCAGGCGCGAGCTCAACTTCCAGTCAAGCCTCACGCTGTCGCGGAACACCTACGATGCCTCATTGAGCCGGATGGTGTACTCCGGGGAGTCTTTGCGCAACCCGGTCGCAAGCGTCGGCAACCTGCCACTGGTCCAGGTGCTCACGATCCTTGGCGCAGTTGATGGCTTCAGCGTCACCACACCGACGATTGAGGCCCTGCACAAGACAAAGGACCCGCTGCGACTCATTGCTCACACGTCGGGGGTGCGCTATCGCGCCGTCACCCTGCCGCCGAAATGGCAGAGCGACTCGACGGCCAACTACCTCACTTCCATTCGGGCTCCAGGCTCCATGCCCGCGCCGATCGCGCTGATCAAGTCTGGCCGTGGATATCTTTACCAAGGCGCAGATGACCCGGCTCCGCTTCCACTTAGTGCTGACATCGCGGGACGACTCGCTCCGCAGGCATTCGAGTTCTACCCGCCCCTCACACCCGACCGCTCCGTCAAGATTCGAGACGTGGTTGCTATCGGCATGCGCGGGACAGGTCGCCTATGGCTCATGGCATGCGTGATGGCTCTGGGTGTCGCAGTCCTTGGGCTGCTCACACCGATGCTGACAAACCTGGTGGTCGGCTCCATAGTCCCTCAGGGAAAGTCCTCACTGCTGATCCAGGTCGGACTTGCACTCGGCGTTGCGGCGTGTGTCGCGTTCGTATTCTCACTCGTGCAGAACTTCACCGTCTCTTACATTTCCCAACGAGCGACCCTGAGCATGCAGTCAGCTTTCTGGGATCGAGTTCTTTCACTGCCCGCGTCGTTCTTCCGGAACTACTCCAGTGGCGACCTGACCGTTCGGGTTCTTGCCGTGGACTCCCTGCAATCCCTCGTGAGCGTGCAGGTTGTCAGTGCAGCACTTGCAGCGGTATTCGGCATGGTGAACCTCTTTCTCATGTTCAGCTACGACGTGATACTCGGATTTGCGGGCCTGCTTGTCATCTTGGTCACCTGTGGCGTCCTGTTTTTCGGGGTCAAGTACCTAACTCGCTACGCGACCGTCACCCTCAACGAGACGAAGAGAGCCAATGGCTGGCTAGTGCAGATGCTCTCGGGCATCTCGAAGATCCGAATTGCCAACGCCGAAGACCGGATGGAAGCTCAGTACTTTGACATCGCGCGCCGTCAGACGGTGGCACTCTCACAGCAGACGCTGGTCGTTGGCCGCATCAGTGCATGGTTCATCTTCGTATCTTCCGGCGCTTCGGCGCTGTTCTATCTCGTCGTCCTCATGCAATGGGAGGGTGGATCGTCTGGAATCTCCTCGGCCGAGTACTTGGCATTCATCAGCGCGTACGGGCTCGCCTTTGCGGCGATCTCGGGCCTGTCGGGGCTGATTGCGCCTATTGCCAACGCCGGCCCGACGTTCAATCTGCTGTCGCCGATCATGGACGAGTTGCCCGAGACAGCCGGTGGCAGGCAGGACCCGGGCACCCTGACCGGCTTGATCGAACTCCGCGACGTCTACTTCCGCTATACGCCAGACGGCCCGATGGTCCTGAGGGGGCTAAACCTCAAGGTTGAGCCGGGGAAGATGGTGGCCCTCGTCGGACCCTCCGGTGCCGGCAAGTCAACGATCACGCGCCTGCTCCTCGGCTTCGATACCCCCGAGCGCGGCCAGGTGCTCTTCGACGGCCGCGCCCTGCGTGACCTCGATCCCACGCTTGTGCGCAGTCAGATGGGTGTCGTCGTTCAGGAAGGGCGCATCACCCGCGGAAGCATCCTCAAGAACATCCTCGGCGGGGTCTCCCAGGATGAGGACCTGGCCTGGAACGCGGCGCGGCGAGCTGCCCTGGCCGATGAGATTGAGGCGATGCCGATGAAGATGGAGACGGTGGTCGACCCAAGCAACGTCTCAGGCGGTCAGGCGCAGCGCATCCTGTTGGCTCGCGCACTCGTGCGAAACCCGTCGATCATCATCCTCGACGAGGCGACCAGCGCCTTGGACAACCAGAGCCAGTCGACTGTGACCGAGGCGATGGATGCACTCAAAGCGACCCGCATCGTGATCGCCCATCGTCTATCGACCGTCATGGATCAGGGGCAGGCAGTTGAGTCGGGTACCTTCGACGAGTTGATGGCTCTCAACGGAATCTTCACTTCGCTCGTGCAGCGCCAGACCGCCTAGATGTCTCGAGAGCCAAGGTGAAGCGGAGTTTGCCGACTAGTTGCGGCGGTCGTCCTTGCGGAATCCGCGCCACGGGCCAGGGATCAGCCAGATGAACATCGAGATCACCCAGATGATGAGGGTCGCCCACACCCAGGTCATGGTGCCGGAGATCTCCAGGCCGGTGAAGAGCGACGTGATCAGGAGGGCGAGGAAGGTGGCGATGAGTCCCGTCAGGGCGATGATCGACCCGGCGTGACGGATGAGGAACTTCAGCGTGATCCAGGTGAAGAGCCCGCTGAGGATCGCGAAGACCACCACGGCGACGATGAAGCCCACGATCGAGGTGAACTTGAAGTCGTCACCGAAGATGAGGCCACAGAGGATGAGCGCGATGGCATTGGCTCCCAGACCCAGGATCCAGCCCAGCAGGAATCTTGGCATGCTTGCACCATAAGGCGAGCCCACCCGTCCTCCAGAGAGGGCGCGCGGAGTCGGTGTCCCCGATTCGCCCTACAGTTGCCCGGACTGCCAGGCTGTGGTCATGCGCGTGACCCGTCTATCCACCACGCCCGTTAAGGGACTGGCGCTTCATCACCCCGAGGCCATACGGGTTGATGAGACGGGTGCCGTCGGGGACCGCATCTTCTTCCTTGCCGATCCGAAGCCGTCGCTCGTCTCCGTCGCCAAGAGTGGCGCACTCGTGGGCATCACGGCCGAGTACGACGCCACCGCGCGACGACTCATCCTGCGCGAGGGCAACACCGTGCTCGCCGATGACGAGGTCCGTCTCGGGGATGACGTCGATGCGGACTTCTTCGACTTCCGCACCGCGCCCGGGCGGATCGTCGACGGACCCTTCGCCGCGATCCTCAGTAAGCGGGCGGGGCGGCCGCTCGAGCTCGTCCAGGGCACCGACTCACTTCGCGGCCACGACGTCGAGCCGCTCACCCTCCTCGGCCAGGGATCCATCGACAGGCTCAGCGAGGTCGCAGGCCAACCAGTCGACTCACGTCGCTTCCGGATGCTCATCGAATTCGACGGGGGCGAGCCACACGTCGAGGACACCTGGCTCGGCAAGAGCATCCAGATTGGCGACGCCACGCTCGTCGGCGGGGAGCCCGTGCAGCGCTGCGCGGGCACCACTCGCCACCCCGACACCGGGGTCATCGACCTGAAGACACTCGCCCTCATCGGGGAGTACCGCGGACGCCAGGACTCGGTCTTCGGGATGGGCTTCAACTTCGGCACCTACGCCCGGTGCGTGGTGCCCGGTGAGATCCGCGTCGGCGACGACGTCATCGTCCTCGACTAGAGGGTTACGGAAGCGACGGGATCTGCGCGCACGCCGACTCCACCGCACCGCTGCTCAGACCGAGCGACTGGCCGGACGGATCCGCGGCGAGCGCCTGCTTGGCCGCGCCCAGCGCGCCCTCGAGGTCTGCCATCCCGGGAACATCGGGGTAGGCAACGACCACGCCGCCCACGATGGACACCGCCTGCTGAAGCAGGGACGCGGACTCCTCAGGGGGCGTGCCTGGTTGGACTGCCTCGCGCACAAGGTCGCAGGCGCCGTTGAGTTGACGGGCGGCATCCGCGGTGTCCGATGCTGTGCCGACGACATCCTGACCCGCCTCGATCGCGGCTGATCCCGCATCGATGGCCGCCGATCCCGCGTCGACGACACCCTGACCGACGTCCAAAGCCGTCTCCGTCGCATTGCGCACGGAGTCAAAGCCGAAGAGCGCCACCACGGCGACGCCGGCAGCGATAAGGAGGATAAGGAGACGTCGCATCGCCTTCGACGGTACGTAGACCCCCGTCGATCAGGCAACTCGCCACGCGCATTCCCAGGGACCTCCTACGATCGATGCGTGGAGATCACGAGCGGCCCGTGGGATAGGTCACAGATCCATGCCTTCCTCGAGGACACGGTGATCCCGATCCGCGTCGCCTCATCAGGCCGCACCTCTCCACTCGTGCAATCACTGTGGTTCCTCTACGACGACGACGCGCTCTGGTGCGCCTCGCAGGTGGAGTCCGTGCTCACTCGCCGACTGCGTGTCGAGCCGCGCTGCGGCTTCGAGATCGCCGGCGACCTCCCGCCCTACCGCGGAGTGCGCGGGACGGGGCGGGCCGAGCTCCTGCCCGAGCGCGCGGCCACCGTCCTCCCCCGTCTCATCTCGCGCTACCTGGGCGATGAGCCCAGTCCACTCGCCAGTTGGCTCATGTCGCGCGTGGACTCCGAGGTGGCCATCCGCATCAGCGATCTGCGCGTGACGTCGTACGACTTCACCTCGCGCATGGCGTGATCATCGGCTGAGTGCGTCGACTCCCCCGCCGGATGCCACCGCGAGACCCATCTCCGCCAGTGCGTCGGTCGCCATCGCCATGCCATCGGCCAGCGACGTGTCTGCGCCGAGCTGCTGGCCCGCGAGCGTGCGCTTGCGGATCGACTCCATGATCACGGCGAGTTTGAGGCCCGACAGCACGACGCAGACGTCGAGATGACCGACGTCGAGCCCGCTGCGCTCGGCGTACCGCTCGACGAGTTGCGGGCGCTCCCAGAAGCCGTCACGGTCGGTGACGAACGCCGCAAAGCGGATCTGATGCCTCAACTCGTCACCGGGTCGCGACCAGTAGACGAGCATCGTCGCGAGATCCATAAGCGGATCCCCCAGTGTGGCCATCTCCCAGTCGAGGACGGCGCGGATGCGCGGGGCGACCGGGTTGACGATCGCGTTGTCGAGCCGGTAGTCGCCATGGACGATCGACCACGGCAGATCGGTGGGCAGCGCGGCGACGCGCTCCTGGAGCCAGACCAGGAGTTCGTCGATCGCGGGCAACTCGCGCGTCTTGCTCAGCTCCCACTGCTGGGCCCAGCGCGACACCTGGCGGGTGAGGAAACCTTCGGGGCGCCCCAGATCGCCGAGCCCGACCGCACGCGCATCAATGGCATGCAGCGAGGCGAGTACGTCGACGAGCTCGGCCGATAGTGCGGAGGCATCAGCCGCGGTGAGCCCCTCCGCTGCTGTGTCGCTGCTGATGATGCGGCCTGCGACGTACTCCATGACGAGGAAGCGCGCACCGATGACACTGTCGTCATCGCAATAGGCCAGGGGCTGCGGCGCCGGGAAGCCTCCCTGTGTGACGCCGCTGAGCACCGTGAATTCCCGGCCCATGTCGTGCGCGGTCGGCATCACGTGGCCGAGGGGGGGCCGGCGGATGACGAGCGAGCGGTCACCCTGCGTGACGAGATAGGTCACGTTGGACAAGCCCCCGGCTAGACGCACGGCCTCGAGTGGGCCCGCGTCGACCAGCCCCTGCGCGGCGAGCCAGGGGCCGACGGCGTCGAGGTCGAGTCCTTCGGGTGAGGTCACGTCGCTGACGCTACCGGGCCAGCCGCGCGAC
>CAZLMT010000003.1:809-1244 GCA_964560615.1 uncultured Actinomyces sp. | reverse complement strand
TGCTCAACGCATGAGTGTGCCTGCAGAGAAGTACGTCGCTGAGATCGCGCGAGCGCGCCGCACCGCGAGGCGCGTCTGGATCTGCGCGGCTGCCTCCTGGTGGACGGGCTGGGCCGTCATCGCCGGGTGCCTCATCGCATGGCTCGGCTGGGGTGTCTCGATCCTCGAAAGCCTCGAGATCATCCTCGCGATCGGTGTCGCCGGGATCCTCGGTGGCGTCGGGCTCTACTCCCAGAGCCGTAACCTCGACCTCTCGGCCTCACGACTCGAGATCGCCGTGCGCGCCAACGGCGCGTGATCACCGTGCAGTGAGAGTCACCTTGCCGGTCGTCTTGCGCGCACGCATGTCCTCGTGTGCACGTGTGGCATCCGCGAGGGGGTACGCCGAGCCCGGCAGCGGTCGCAGCTCGCCCGACGCCACCAGGCGCACGAGAT
>CAZLMT010000003.1:0-799 GCA_964560615.1 uncultured Actinomyces sp. | reverse complement strand
GAGCGGCTGAGCGACCATGCCGACGGGGTCGACCTTCATGCAGTCGACCAGCCAGAAGCCGATGACGCTGAGCGATCCGGTCATGAGTGATGACGGAGCAATGGGTGTCGCTGCCTCGCGTGAGGCCATGCCGTAGACAACGAGGCGGCCGAAGGGCGCCAGTGCGCGCAGCGATGCATCCGTGGTCGCCCCGCCCACCATCTCGAGGATGATGTCGACGCGCTTGCCGCCGTTGGCCTCGCGGATAGCCGCGGTGAGGCCTGCGGGATCAGCGTCAATGGCCACATCGGCACCGAGATCAAGGGCAAGCTGTCGCTTCTCCTCGCTCGAGGCCACCGCAATGACACGCCCCGCTCCCCAGAGCTTGGCGAGCTGGATCACCAGGGATCCCACACCACCCGCGGCCGCGTGCACCACGACCGATTCACCCGTCACCATGCGTGCCGACGTGCGCAGCAGGTGCCACGCGGTGAGGCCCTGAACGAGCAGACCGAGAGCCGCCGCATCGCTCACGCCATCGGGCACCTCGAACGCCGCCGCAGGGGCAATGAGGGCGCGCTCGGCGTACCCGCCCGAGCCTGACGCAGTGAACCCGCAGAGTCGACGGCCGTCCGCCGTGCGCCCGACCACCTCGGCCCCGGGGATGAAGGGGAGCTCCTGCGCGGACAGATAGGAGTTCTCCACCGCATGCGTGTCGGCGTAGTTGACTCCCGCAGCGTCGACCTCGAGGACCTCGAGGCCCGGAATCGGATCGGGATCGGTGACATCGACGAGTTCGAGGACTTCGGGACCGCCGAAG
>CAZLMT010000002.1:48559-54852 GCA_964560615.1 uncultured Actinomyces sp. | reverse complement strand
GGACCGACCTGCCTGACTCGCCCGATCTGGCGTTCCTAGAACTCGACGCCTAGATGTTCTGCCCATAGAGGTTGGTGACGCGCGGGGTGGGTTTTTGACAGGGTGAAGGCCTCCTAGTGGGGTGTGAAGCGACCAAGCATTCACGCCCACCAAGGAGGCCTTCATGCCCCACGCTAATGCCACGTTGTCCGAGCTCGGCCGGTTGAAGCTGGCCCGGTTCCACGTCGAATCGGGTTCGACGATCCGGGCCACGGCGGAGCGGTTCCAGGTGTCGACGACGACGGTGGTGCGCTGGAGCCGGCGATATCGGGCCGTGCTGGACGCCGGGCGTCGCCCGGGGGTGAAGGACATGGCTGATGTGTCCAGTCGGCCGCATCGCTCTCCGGCCCGCACCAGGCCCCGGATCGAGCGCAGGATCAAGCATCTGCGCGTGACGCGCCGGCTGGGACCGGTGCAGATCGCCGGCAGAGTGGGTATCCCGTCCTCAACCGTTCACCGCGTCTTGGTCCGCCAAGGTCTGAACCGGCTCGACCACATGGACCGGGCCACCGGGGAAGTGATCCGTCGTTATGAACGCTCCCGTCCTGGGGAGCTGATCCACGTCGATGTGAAGAAGTTCGGCCGCATCCCCGCGGGGGGCGGCTGGAGGATCCACGGCCGCGGTTTCGATGAATCACGCGCCGCCCAGAAGGTCAATGCCCGTCTGCGTGCTCAGCACGGCACCGGCAAGACCGGCTACTCCTACGTCCACTCGGCCCTCGACGACCACTCCCGGCTCACCTACTCCGAGGTCCACGACGACGAAACCACCGTGACCGTGCTGGGCTTCTGGGAGCGCGCGCTGGCGTTCTTCGCCGGCCACGGCATCACCGTGACCGAGGTCCTCACCGACAACGGACCGGCCTACCGATCCCGCGACTGGGCCGCCACGACCACCGCCCAAGGCATCCGCCATCGCCGCACCCGCCCCTACCGGCCCCAAACCAACGGCAAGATCGAACGCTTCCACCGCACCCTGCGCGACGAATGGGGCTACGCCAAGGCCTACCGATCCGAATCAGCCCGCCGCGCCGCCTTGACCAGCTGGCTCCACATCTACAACCATCACAGGCCACACACCGCACTCGGCGGCAAGCCCCCAGTCACCCGCGTGACCAACGACCCCGGGCAGAACAGCTAGCGGGCGCGGGCCAGAATCTGCATCAGGGACGGAAGCGCCTCCGCGAAGGGCCGGAAGAGGGGCAGGTCATCGAGCTCGTCGATGGCCCACCACGCGGCCTCGTCGTTCTCCGGTGACAAGGTCGCGTCGTAGTGCGGCCGCTCGTCGACGATGGCGCAGCAGGTGTGATAGCTCCACAGCCCCTGCTGAACCACCACCTCATGGATCCCGGCCAGACGCCAGCCCGTCGGCACGGCGCCGATCTCTTCGTCGAATTCGCGCAGTGCCGCCTCGACAGGCGCCTCGTGCTCGTCGATGGCCCCGCCCGGCACCGACCACTCGCCGTTGCCCCCGTGCACCCAGTGCGCGCGGCGTGCCAGCAGGATGCGATCGGTCGGGCCCTCGCGGTGGCACAGGAGCATTCCCGCGGCGCCGAATCGACCCCAGACGACGCGACCGGAGTCGAGCGTCACCCAGCCGTCACCGGAACCGGGTCGGCTGATGAGGGTCACGTGAACATTGTGGCAAAGAGGTCGGGTGGCGGCGACTCAGCGACCTGCTCTTGATCAGTGGCCGCCGTTTGCCTTGTAGCGATCCCAGGACTCGTTGATCTCCTGCTCGGCTTCCTCGCGACCCGTCCAGGTCGCACCCTCGACGGACTTGCCGGGCTCCAGGTCCTTGTAGACCTCGAAGAAGTGCTGGATCTCGAGTCGGTCGAACTCCGACACGTGATAGATGTCGCGGACGTGCTCCACGCGCGGATCGCCCGCGGGCACGCAGAGCACCTTGTCGTCGCCACCTGCCTCGTCGGTCATGCGGAACATCCCGACAGCGCGGCAGCGGATCACCACTCCGGGGAAGGTCGGCTCCTGCACGAGCACGAGTGCATCGAGCGGATCACCGTCGAGTCCGAGTGTGTTGTCAACAAAGCCGTAGTCGTGCGGATAGCGCGTCGATGTGAAGAGCATGCGATCCAGGCGGATCCGCCCGGTCGTGTGATCCATCTCGTACTTGTTGCGGCTTCCGGAGGGGATCTCGATGGTGACGTCGAATTCCAGGGGCTGGGGTGTCACGTGACCTCCTCGACGGGTGACCTGACCTAGTCTTCCTCATGGCGTGCCCGCTCAGTGGCCGCATCTGCCTTCTGGGAGGAGTCGCATGCGTCGCACGTGGCTTCCCCTCGTGGCTCTCGCGGTCGCGGCCGTGGCGGTGCCGGCGTACGCCGCTCCCCAATCCGCTCCTGCCGGACCGGCTGAGGTCGTGCTCGCTCTGCCGGAGGACTCGGCCGAGGGGGCACCTGATGCTCTGGCCGGCGTACTCGACCCACTCCTCGACGATCAATCCCTGGGCGGGTCCGTGGGCGCGATCGTGCTCGATGTCGCTACCGGCGCGGTCCTCTATCAGCGCGAGGCAGCCATGTCCCGGTCACTCGCGTCGAATCAGAAGGTCTTCAGTGCCCTCGCGATCCTTGACGCGCTAGGACCTGAAGCCCGCATCGAGACCCCGGTCACCTGGGATGCGGCCACGTCCACCGTGACCCTGGTCGGAGCTGGCGACCCAACGCTGGCTTCCGTCGCTGCGGCGGGGTCATCGCTCGCGGACCTCGCCGATCAGGTGGCGGGTCAGGTCACCTCGGACGTATCGCTGCGCTACGACACGAGTCTCTTCGACGGGCCCGGCATCGCACCCGGGTGGTCGCCGGACTATCCCGCACTCGGCATCGCTGCGCCCGTCTCCGCGCTCGTCGTCGACAGATCTCGCATTGGCGGGGAGGAGGCGCGGCAGCCCGATCCTGCGCGTGCAGCCGCGGACATCTTCGCCGCGCTACTGGCTGACCGAGGCGTCGCCGTTTCCGACATTGAAGAGGGGTCGGCCGCGGGTCAGGTGATCGCCACCACGACCTCCGAGCCGCTGGCCACCATGGTCGAGACCATGCTCACGGAGTCCGACAACGACATGTCGGAGATCCTGAGCCACCTCGCCGGGGCGGAGTTGACCGGATCGGGCTCCTTCGCCAGCAGCGCGGAGGCGATGCTCGCCACGCTGCAGTCCATGGGCGTCCCGGTGAGCGGTGTGGAGTTCGTCGACGGCAGCGGACTGTCCTATGAGGACGTCTCCTCGCCGCTCACGCTCGCGAGTGCCATCGCCATGAGTGCCGGGGCCGCCGCCCCGTCGTGGACCTGGCCGGTCATCCTCGGGCTGCCGGTGGCTGGTCTCACGGGCACGCTGGCGGATCGCTTCGTCGGCTCCGACACTCGCGTGGCCGCGGGATTCGTGCGGGCCAAGACGGGCACACTCATCGGCGTTTCGACACTCGCGGGCACGGTGGTCGATGCCGACGGGAGACTGCTCGCCTTCGCCTTCATGTCAGACGAGACCACCGACGTCGATTCCTCGCGCGCGGCGCTCGACCGAGCCGCCGCCGCACTTGCGTCGTGCGGCTGCCGCGGCTGAGCGACGCTCAGGGCCTGTGCGCAGGCGCGACCCGAACTTTGGGTGGAAAGTGCCCCTGCAGGGCGTCATCCACCCGAAGTTCGACCGCTCCCGTGAGTGAGAGACCGCACACCCGCGCGTGGGGCCGCGTGCCCGACGTACAGTCGTCAGGTGACCGAACCCGTCGACTGGGCACTTGCCGCGGCCACGGGAGCGCGTCTCGCTCCCTCCGGGCCTGACGATGATCGCGACGGAGTCGAGGCGGCAGTCCGCCAGCTCCGTCGGGCGAGTGAGCGCGCGGTGCAGCCCGTGGCCGATGTCACCGGCCTGGAGGCCCCCTTCGAGGCGCATCGCAGTGTGGTCGTCGGCCGCAAGGCATGGGTGAGATCCAACGTCGAGCAACTGCGCACCGCCACCGAGCCGGTGGCCGACCTGCTGGGCGGTGATGGCAATCGCGTCGTGCGCGCGATCGGTTCGCGCACGACGGCCCTGCAGATGGGCGGCGTGCTCGCGTGGCTGTCATCCAAGGTGCTGGGGCAGTACGAGGCCTTCGGATCCGAGGGCCGCCTGCTGCTTGTCGCGCCCAACATCGTGCACGCGGAACGCCAGCTCGATGTCCCGCCGACCGACTTCCGTCTTTGGGTGTGCCTGCACGAGGAGACCCATCGCGTGCAGTTCGGTGCCGTCGGGTGGCTCTCGCCGTACTTCACCGAGGAGGTGCACTCCTACCTCCGTGCGGTGGATCCGGATGCGGGCAGCGCCATCGGCCGCGTCGTCGCGGGCCTACGCCGAGGGACCCGCGGGTCGGGCGGCCTCATTGACCTCATGCAGACCGATGATCAGCGCGCCATCCTCGACCGCCTGACCGCTCTGATGTCGCTGCTCGAGGGGCATGCTGACGTCGTCATGGACGCCGTCGGCCCCAAGGTGGTGCCGAGCGTCGACATCATCCGACAGCGCTTCGATCAGCGGCGCCAGCAGGCCGGCACCCTCGATGGCGCACTTCGCCGCCTGCTCGGACTCGATGCCAAGTTGCGCCAGTACGTCGACGGTGCGGCCTTCGTCCGAACTGTCGTCGACAAGGTCGGCATGCAGGACTTCAACGCCGTGTGGACCTCGCCCGACACCCTGCCGCGGCCGGCAGAGATCGCCGACCCCGCGGCCTGGATCGAGAGAGTGCACGGATGACCTTCGCGGGGGATCCGCTCGAGGCCAGGTCGACAGTGCGACGCGCGGTCGAGGATGGCCTTGCGGACCTGCCGCACGATGCGATCGTGCTCGTCGGAGTCTCAGGTGGAGCGGATTCGCTTGCACTCGCGCGCGCGTCCGGGGAGCTCGATCGCCGTGCGGCCGCGGGGATCATCGACCACGGACTGCAACCCGACTCGGCGGAGATGGCGGAGACCGCCGCACGTACGTGTGCGGTCCTGGGCCTCGAACCCGTCATCGTCGAACGGGTGCACGTCTCGGCGATGGGAGTGGGCCCCGAGGCAGCGGCTCGCGAGGCAAGGAGAGTCGCGCTGGAGGGCATGGCGGATCGACTCGGTGCGTCGGCGATCCTGCTCGCACACACCCGCGATGACCAGGCCGAGACGGTCCTGCTGCGTCTCGCGCGGGGGTCCGGCGCGCGCTCACTCGCCGCGATGGCGCCCGTCACGGGTCGCTGGCGGCGCCCCCTGCTCGACATCCCTCGCGATGTCGTGCGCGCGAGCGTGGCGGACCTTTCTCCATGGGAGGACCCGCATAACGACGATCCGGCGTACGCCCGCACCCGTGTGCGCCATGGCGCGCTGCCAGCCCTCGTTGACGCCCTGGGTCCCGACGTCGTCTCGGGGCTTGCCCGGTCCGCCCGGATGCTGGGCGACGACGCTGAAGCCCTCGAGGCTCTGGCCCGGGAGTCCGCCCGCGCGCTCGTCGATGCCGAAGGGACCCTGGACGTGGTCGCTCTCGCCGCCCTGCCGAGGGCACTGCGCACGCGGATCATCCGAGAGGCAGCGATCGCGGCCGGGTGCCCCGCGGGGTCGCTGACCTCGGCTCATATCGATCGAGTCGAGGCGCTCGTGACGGATTGGCGCGGCCAGGGCGGCGTCGATCTCCCGGGCGGTCTCGCCGGTGAGCGCGCGTATGGCAGGCTGGCGATCCGCCGCGTCCCCCCGGTCGCGGAGCGACGTCGACACGACCGCGAGGAGTGAGAGTGGACGCCGACCACGTCCCTTCAGAAATCACCGAGATCCTCATCACGCACGACGAGTTGCAGCAGCGTCTGGCTGAGATCGCAGCGCAGGTCGATGCCGACTACGCCGGCCGCGATCTGCTCCTGGTGGGCGTGCTCAAGGGCGCCACCATCGTCGTCGCCGACTTCATGCGCCACCTGAAGTCTCACGTGACGGTCGACTGGATGGCGGTGTCGTCGTACGGCTCCGGCACTCAATCCTCGGGTGTCGTCCGCATCCTCAAGGACCTCGACACCGACCTCGAGGGCCGCAACGTGCTCGTGGTGGAAGACATCCTCGACACCGGGCTGACCCTGTCGTGGCTCCTGCGCAACCTGAAGTCCCGCGGAGCGGAGTCGGTCGAGGTCTTCACGCTCCTGCGCAAGCCCGAGGCCCTGCGGATCCCTGTGGAGCCCAAGTACGTCGGATTCGATATCCCCAACGTCTTCGTCGTGGGCTACGGCCTGGACTATGACGAGAGGTACCGC
>CAZLMT010000002.1:38240-48549 GCA_964560615.1 uncultured Actinomyces sp. | reverse complement strand
TCGTGTGTACGGCGGCTGACCGGCCTTCCTCACGGCTCCCGGTGTACCTTCGAGGGAGCGGGCGGGAATGCTCGCCTCACGTGGCGCGTTGCCGCATCATCGACGATCTAAGGAAGCCGACCAGATGAACGCCAAGCGATTCCTGCGCGGGCCTCTCTTCTGGATCCTGCTTGCGGTCCTGCTGGTCCTGGTCGGGTCCAGCCTGGTGAGCGGCATCGGCGGACCCGAGCGCATCGACACGAGCCAGGCCGTGGCGGACATCCAGTCCGACCGCGTCGAGTCGGCGGTGATCACCGACGGTGACCAGGTGCTCGAGCTCACGCTCAAGGACGGCACCGTCGTGACGAGTCAGTACGTCACCGGCCAGGGTGTGGAGCTGCAGCGACTCCTTCAGGAGAAGGCCTCCGCGGGCCAATTGACCGGCGGCTACAACGTCATCGTCCCCCAGGACAACATCCTCTTCAGTCTCCTCTTCACGCTCCTGCCCTTCGCGCTGCTGATCCTGCTGCTCTTCTTCTTCATGAGTCAGATGCAAGGCGGCGGGCGCATCATGAACTTCGGCAAGTCCAAGGCCAAGGCGGTCTCCAAGGACATGCCCAAGACGACCTTCGCTGACGTCGCCGGCGCCGATGAGGCCGTGGAGGAATTGGAGGAGATCAAGGAGTTCCTCTCCGAGCCCGCGAAGTTCCAGGCGGTCGGCGCCAAGATCCCCAAGGGCGTCCTGCTCTACGGTCCTCCCGGCACCGGCAAGACCCTGCTCGCGCGCGCGGTGGCGGGCGAAGCAGGCGTGCCCTTCTTCTCCATCTCCGGATCCGACTTCGTGGAGATGTTCGTCGGCGTCGGCGCAAGTCGTGTCCGCGACCTCTTCGAGCAGGCCAAGGCCAATGCCCCCGCGATCATCTTCATCGACGAGATCGACGCCGTGGGCCGCCATCGCGGTGCCGGCCTGGGCGGCGGCCATGACGAGCGTGAGCAGACCCTCAACCAGATGCTCGTCGAGATGGACGGCTTCGACGTGTCCTCGGGCGTCATCCTCATCGCGGCGACCAACCGCCCCGACATCCTCGATCCGGCGCTGCTGCGCCCCGGTCGCTTTGACCGCCAGATTGCCGTGGACCGCCCCGATCTCGAGGGCCGCTACGCCATCCTGCAGGTGCACGCCCGCGGCAAGCCGATCGCCGAGGGAGTGGACCTCCGGGCCGTCGCTCGACGCACACCCGGCTTCACCGGCGCGGACCTCGCCAATGTCTTGAACGAGGCCGCGCTGCTCACGGCCCGCATGGGTGGGCAACTCATTGACGACGATGCCCTGGATGAGGCCATCGATCGCGTCATCGCCGGCCCGCAGAAGCGCACGCGCGTGATGGATGACCAGGAGAAGATGATCACGGCGTACCACGAGGGCGGTCACGCGCTCGTCGCCGCAGCGTTGCCGGGCAATGATCCCGTGCACAAGATCACGATCATGCCCCGCGGTCGCGCGCTCGGCTACACCATGGTGCTGCCGGACCAGGAGAAGTACTCCACGACGCGCAGTCAGATGCTCAATCAACTCGCTTACATGCTGGGTGGTCGCGCCGCAGAGGAGCTCATCTTCCACGACCCGACCACGGGTGCGTCCAATGACATCGAGAAGGCCACCACGCTCGCTCGGGCGATGGTCACGCAGTACGGCATGACCGAGCGCCTCGGCGCAATCCGCTACGGACAGGAGCAGGGCGAGGTCTTCCTCGGCCGCGACATGGGTCACGCCCGCGACTACTCCGAGGAGGTGGCTGCGGCCATCGACGAGGAGGTGCGATCACTCATCGAGACCGCGCACCAGGAGGCCTACGACCTGCTCGTCATCAATCGCGACGTCCTCGATCGCCTCGTCCTGGAGCTCCTGGAGAAGGAGACCCTGGACAAGGCCGAGGTGGAGGCCGTCTTCACTGATCTGCGGCTGCGTTCGCCGCGCGCGGCCTGGACGGGGTCGTCGCTGCGCAAGCCCGACGAGCGCGGACCCATCGTCGTGCCTGCCCCTGCGGCGTCGAATGGCGCTGGCCACGGTCACGCAAATGGGCACGCGCCCGCACCCACCGCCGCGGAGGGTGTGGTCCAGCGCGGGGAGGATCCCGCGTGACCTCGGAGATCACCCGGGTGTCGCTTGACCGGGAGCCACCGGCACTCGGTCCCTTCGACCGGGAGCGCGCGGAGCGCGCCGTCCGCGAGTTGCTCATCGCCGTCGGCGAGGACCCTGATCGCGAGGGCCTACTCGATACGCCGGCCCGCGTGGCTCGCGCCTACGAAGAGATCTTCGGCGGGATGCGCATGACGGCCGAGGATGTGCTCACGACGACCTTCGACCTCGGTCACAACGAGCTCATCATCGTCCGCGACATCGAGGTCTACAGCACGTGCGAGCACCACCTCGTGCCCTTTCACGGCGTCGCGCACGTCGGCTACATCCCCGGCGACGATGGACGCATCACGGGCCTGTCCAAGCTCGCCCGCCTCGTCGATGTCTTCGCGAAGCGTCCGCAGGTGCAGGAGCGGCTCACCTCTCAGATCGCCGATGCGCTCATGCGCATCCTCCAGCCGAAGGGCGCGATCGTGGTCGTCTCCTGCGAGCACCTGTGCATGTCGATGCGCGGCGTGCGCAAGCCCGGAGCCCGCACCATGACCAGTGCCGTCCGCGGCGCCCTGACGGACCCGGCCACGCGGGCCGAGGCCATGGCGCTGCTCCGGGATTAGCGGTGCGCGCACCTCGCGGCCTGCCTTCGGCCCTCGCTGATCTCGATCGCACACTTATCATGGGCATTCTCAACGTCACTCCCGATTCCTTCTCCGACGGTGGCCGCTGGGCCGATACCGCGAGCGCCATCGAGCGCGGTCGTCGACTGCGATACGAGGGAGCGGACCTTGTCGATGTCGGCGGGGAGTCGACCCGGCCCGGTGCCGTCCGCATCTGTGTCGAGGAGGAGCGTGATCGCGTGCTGCCCGTCGTGCAGGCCCTGGTCTCCGACGGGGTGCACGTGAGCATCGACACCATGCGCGCGGAGGTCGCCGCGGCCTGCGTGGCGGCCGGTGCTGTCGTCGTCAACGACGTGAGCGGCGGTCGCGCTGATCCGGACATGCTGCCCTGGCTTGCAACCTGCGATGTCCCCTACGTCGCCATGCACTGGCGAGGGCCGAGCAACGTGATGGAAGACCTCGCGACCTACGACGATGTCGTCGCGGACGTCCGCGCGGAGCTTGCGGATCGTCTCGCCGCCTTGGCAGAGGCCGGGGTAGACCTCGATCGTGTCGTGCTCGATCCCGGCCTGGGCTTCGCCAAGCGCTCGCCCCACAATTGGGCCCTGCTGCGCGATCTCGACGCGCTGGAGTCACTGGGTCGACCACTGCTCATCGGGGCTTCGCGCAAGCGCTTCCTCGGTGACCTCCTCGCCGACGACGACGGCGAGCCGAGGCCCTTCGACGGCCGCGACGCGGCGGGCGATGCGATCACGGCCCTGGCGGCCTTCGCTGGCGTCTGGGGGGTGCGCGTCCACGAGGTCGCCGCCAGTCGCGACGCTGCTCTGGTCGCACGAGCATGGAGGGAGTCACCGTGACGGCACTCGTCCCCGGGGCAGGTCGGGACCTCATCGAGGTCCGTGGGATCCGAGCACGTGGCCATCACGGCGTGCTGGAGTCCGAGCGGCTCACGGGCCAGCCCTTCATCGCCGACGTCACCATCGCGGTCGACACGCGTCGCGCCGCGGGCAGCGACGACCTCGACGACACCGTGGACTACTCGCAGGTGGCGCAGGCGGTGCACGCAGAACTCGCGGGGGAGCCGGTCGATCTCATCGAGACCCTGGCCGAGCGCATCGCGGCGCGCTGCCTTGCCTTCCCCGGGGTGCAGGCGGTGGAGATCTCGCTGCACAAGCCCGAGGCGCCCGTGGGCGTGCCCGCGAGCGATGTCGTGCTGCGCATCGTGCGGGAGCGGGCGTGAGCCGCGCGGTGCTGTCGGTCGGCTCCAACCTCGGCGATCGCCTGGGCCACCTGCAGGGTGCTCTCGACTCACTTGCCGCCGCGGGGATCGACATCGTGGCGGTGTCGGGTGTCTACGAGACAGCGCCGGTGGGGGGCCCCGACCAGGATGACTTCCTCAACGCGGTGACCATCGTCGAGACGACCCTGTCCCCGCATGAGCTGCTCAGCGCCTGTCAGCGGGTGGAGGCCGAGCATGATCGTGTGCGCGAGGTGCGCTGGGGACCGCGGACTCTTGACGTGGATGTCATCGCCTACGCCGACGTGATCCTCGACGACCCCTCTCTCACGCTGCCGCACCCGCGTGCGCATGAGCGTGCCTTCGTGTGCGTGCCGTGGCTCGACGCCGATGATCGGGCGGTGCTCCCGCAGGGTCCGGTCGCCGACCTCTCCCTCGATGGCAGTGGTGTCTCGCCGCGCACGGACCTCATCCTCACGATTCCGCAGAGCGCTCGCTGATGAAGCAGACGCGCTGGGTGCCCCTCGTGGCGATCACCGCTATCGCCCTCGCCGTGGGCTGGGTGCTCGTCGACGTCGTAGAGCGCGTCAGCGGTCGCATCCTGGGCGTGCCGTGGCTTGCGGCGGTGGCTCTGTGGGTCCTCGCCCTCGGGGTCCTGGGCTGGACAGTGCTGAGCCGCGGGCGTCTCGGGGAGAAGCCCAAGGCGGGCCCCGCCCCTGTCATGGGTGCACCGGAAGCGGCCCGTCGTGCCGGCCCCGACAAGCGGATGCCACCACTCGTGGCAGCCCGCACGGCGGCACTCGCCCTCGCCGCCTCGCGGACGGGTGCGCTCATCGGCGGGTTCTACCTGGGCATCGCCCTGGGGCTCATCGGCGTTAGGGACACCCCGACGGGATCGGCGTCCTTCGCGGCGGCCATGGCCAGTGTCATCGCCTGCGTTGTGCTGGTGGGTGCCGCGCTCTGGCTGGAGAGCCTGTGCCGACTCCGTGACGGTGACGACGCACGTTGACTCGCTCGACGCTTACTAGGTCGGCGCCCACTAGAGTGCTGCCATGACTGATGCGCCTCTGGAGGACTTGCCCTTCGACGAGTTGCGCCAGCGCGCCTTCCATGTGGCGGAGCACCGACTCGACCTCGGCTTCTTCGTCGACGTCTACTCCCACATGCCCGGCATGGTCGCGATCGAAGGCGAGGGTGGTGACCTCGGATCGACCGGCGGCACCATCATCGAGTCGATCAGGGCCTTCAAGCAGATGTTCGGCGACAACCCCGAGCTCGACGAGGACACCGAAGCGCTGCTGACCGCGCGCTTCGCGACCTACCTCCGCGAGCATGGCAAGGGCTGAAGCCACACCCTCAGTGGTCGAGATCGCCCGCCACGAAGACGAACGACCCGACCGCCGCGGGCAGGTCCGCGAGTGACGTGCCCGGCAGGGCAGCCCCCATGGCTTGCACATTGGCGTACGACGCGGTCCGCAGTCGCACCCGCCACGGCGTGATGCCGCCCGCGGACACGACGTAGGAGCCGCTGGGCCCCATGGCCGACTCCAACCAGGAGTACGCCGCACCCTCGGGAGCGCGCACGACCTTGGGCAGGCGCACGTCGATGGGACCTTCGGGGACCCGCGCCCAGCAGGCTTCGATCACGTCGAGATCGGCCACGACCTGCTCGGCAAGCACGCGGTAGCGGGCGAGTGCGTCGCCCTCGGATGCCGTCACGACGCGCACGACATCGGCGAGTTCGGCGTAGGCGAGCGCAGGTGCATCGCGCCGGAGGTCCTCATCGAGCCCGCTGGCCCGGGCCACCGGACCGCCTGCACCCCAGCGCTCTGCTGATGCGCGATCCAAGGGCGCGATGCCCTCGGGGATAGCGGTCGCGATCGCCTCGAGCACCGCCGGCATCTGCGCACGCGTGAGTGCGACGGCCTCGGCGATCAGGGCACCCGCATCCGCGGGAGCGTCATGGGCGAGGCCACCGATGCGCGCCACCATCGGGTGCACGCGACCACCGCTCATGGCCTCCAAGAAGCGCAGCCACGCTTCGCGGGCGGCCATGCCGGGTGCGTGGGTCACGGCTGCACCGCGCGGGGGCATCGTCGCGGCGCCTGCGAGGTGAAGCAGCGCGGCGGAGGCGCGGTTGACCTCGCACAGCAGTGTGCGCAGCCACACCGCGCGCGGCGGGACCTCGATCCCCAGCAACTCCTCGACGGCGGTCGCGAGCGCGATCTCCGAGACGGCGGCGCCGAGCCAGTCGTGGCGGTTGGCCAGCATGAGGGCCTGGCGGTAGTCCCGGGCCTCGAGCAGTTTCTCCGCGCCGCGATGCAGCAGACCCGGTGCGGGATCGGCGTACACCACGCGATCGCCCTCAATGCGGCATCTGATCTGGAGCGCACCGTGGCCGGAGGGGTGGAGGTCGCCGAGGTCGAGGGTGATGTCGGCGGGAGCCATCCCGGTGCCGATGGTCGCCTCGGTCATGCGGGCAGCATGCCACGCCGGCAGGCGCGTGCGAGAGTGGAGCCATGGAGCACGCGGGTGACGCTTTCGCGCCGCCGCAGGCCGGCTGGACTCCCGTGTCGCCGCGACTCGCCACCGCTCGCCGGGTCACGCTGCTCCTGGCCTACGTCGTGGTCGTCGCTGTCGGCGTGATCCTCGTGTTGAGCCCGTTGCATCGCGCCTGGCTCGCGGCCTACGCCGCGGTCGCGGTGATCGTCTTGGCCTGGTCCTGGTGGATCATCGGCCGTCGAGTGAGGTCCTTCGGCTACGCCGAGCGCGATAACGACCTGCTCGTGGTGAGTGGCATCCTCGTGCGCAGGCTCGTCATCGTGCCGTATGGCCGTATGCAGATGGTGGACTTGCAGGCCGGGCCCATCGATCGTTGGCTCGGCATCTCCACCGTCCAACTCCACACCGCGGCCGCCACCACCGATGCGGCGATCCCCGGCCTGCTGCCCGCGGAGGCCACAGCCCTGCGCGACCGGTTGGCCGCGCGAGGCGAGGAGAGGACCGCGGGCCTGTGACGCAGCCTCGGCGCACGAACCCGCTCAGTCCGCTCGTGCAGGCAGCCCCCGCGCTCCCGGCCGCGGCGCTCTTCTTCATCGGTCCCGGTGCGGGCACGGTCGCGCGCTCGGGTATCCCACTCGTGGTCGTCGCCGTGGTCGGTGCGGTGATCGGGTACGCCGCCTTCGTCATCGTGGCGTGGCTGTCCTGGTGGCGGAGGACCTACTGGATCGACGACGACGGCGACCTGCGCATGGACTCCGGCCTGGTGCAGCACTCGGCACGCCGACTCCAGCTCTCGCGATTGCAAAGTGTCGATGTCGTGGCCCCCTTCCTCGCGCGCCTCATCGGACTCGTGGAGGTGCGCGTCGAGGTGGCCGGTGCGGGGGATTCCCGCATCGTCCTGCGCTATCTGACCCGCGCCGAAGCCGATGCGCTGCGCGCGCAGATCCTCGGGCTCGCCCGCGGCGGCGCGGTCACCGACGAGGAGGAGGCGTCGCTGCCCTTGGCGCAGGTGCCGTCGGGGCGACTCATCGCGGGGCTCCTCCTACGGTCCGTCACGGCGGCCCTACTCCTCGCGACCATCGTGCTGCTCGTCATGACGGTGCTCACCCAAGGGCCGGCGGGCCTCATTCTCGTGCTCGTGACCGGAGGCCTGCCGATCCTCTCGGTGGTCACGGAGTTCCTCGCCAATTACGGCTTCCGCGTCGACCGCACGCGTGATGGCCTGCGCATTCGACGGGGACTGCTCTCGACCCAGTCGCGCACGGTCCCACCCGATCGGGTGCACGCCGTATCGATCGTGTCCCCGCTCCTGTGGAGGCGCTGGGGCTGGGTGCGCGTCACGGTGACCATCGCGGGAGTCAAGGGCGATGAGGTGCGCCCCGACGTGCTCATCCCGGTGGCTCCGCGCGCTCAGGCCCTGCAACTCATCGCGGAGGTGCTCCCCGGCGTAGACGTCGACGATCTTGTCTTCGACAGCGCACCCGCGCGCGCCCGGTGGCGATCGCCCTTTGCCTGGCGCTCGCTCGCCTGCGCGATCACGCCGCAGGTCATCGCCACGCGATCCGGTCGTCTCACCCTGCGCACGTCGATAGCGCCGCACGCGCGTGTCCAGTCGGTGCGCGTGACCCAGGGCCCGTGGGAGAGGCGGCTGGGCCTCGCCTCCCTCCACGCGGACATCGCCCCCGGGCCGGTGGAGGTGGCCGGCCGACACCTGGCCGCCGATCACGTGCGCCCGCTCGCCCAGGACGAACTCAAGCGCATGCGCCTGTCGCGACTGGCCGGATGATCGCCCAGACCTGGTCGCGCGCGTGGCGCGAGGCATCACGGGACTTCTGGGGTCGCGAGGAGCCGAGCACTCACTTCACCACGTCTGCGGGCCCGCTGGTCGCGGAGCGCATCGCGGATTTGGTGCGCGAGGTCGACGACCGCCTCGGCCATCCGCCCGACCTCACGATCATCGACATCGGATGCGGTGACGGGCGACTGCTCTCCCCCGTGCGCGAGCGGTGCGCTGATCTCGCAGCACGCGCGCGCTGGATCGGGATCGACGTACGACCGCTGCGCGCTCAGGGAATCGACGAGGTCGTCGCAGAGGTCCCCGCCGACCTCGCCGATGTGCCCGTTCGCGGAGTGGTGATGGCCCATGAGTGGCTCGATGAGATTCCCTGCGACGTCGTGGAGCGCGACGGCGCAGGTGTCGACCGCCTCGTCCTCGTCGACCGGGAGGGCACCGAGACACTCGGCCCGGCGATCGATGATGACGAGGCGTGCGGCGAGCTTGGCGTCGATGCGCGCGAGGCGCGGTCGTGGATCGAGCAGTGGTGGTCCCTGCGGGAGACCGGGGATCGCGCCGAGGTGGGTGCATCCCGCGACCATGCCTGGGCGTGGATGTGCGGACTCGTGGGCGCGGGGACGGCGCTCGCCACCGACTACGGGCACGGGCGCGCGACCCGCGGAGCCACCCTCACGGGCTACCGCGAGGGGCGTCTCGTGCGTCCGGTGCCGGACGGATCCATCAATCTCACCGCGCACGTCGCGCTCGATGCCTGCGCCGATGCCGTGCCGGGCACGGCGCTGACCCATCAGCGCCATGAGCTCGCGGCAGTGACGCTCGGCGACAATCCCACGGCTGCAGACGTGGAGCTCCACTTCGCCTCGCTCCGGCTCCGTGATCCGGCGCGGCTGGGAGGCGTGGGCTGGCTGCGCAGGGACGTGTGACCGCCCCACCGGCGCGTACGTCTACCCTGCCGATGTGGTGAGTCCGCCCCCGCGCCTGCGCGTTGGTGTCATCGGCACCGGACGTGCCGGTGCCGTCATCGGCGCGGCCCTGCGCCGTGCGGGGCATGAGGTCGTCGCCTGCTCGGCCCGCGGCGATATCTCGCGCGTGCGCGCGGAGGCACTCCTGCCGGGGGTCCCGATCGTCGCGCCGTCGGAGGTGGCGCGCTCCTGTGACCTCCTCGTGCTCGCAGTGCCTGATGACGCGCTCGCCGGGGTGGTGCAGTCGCTGGCGTCAGAAGTGCACACCGGCCAGATCGTCATGCACCTGTCCGGGCGCCACGGACTCGGGATCCTTGCGCCTCTGCGCGGCGTGATCCCGATCGCCGCGCACCCGGTGATGACTTTCACCGGCACGAGCCTCGATCTCGACCGGCTCGACGACTGCCCCTTCGGAGTGACGGCCGACGGACAGGGCTCGTCCGTCGCCGCTGCCCTGGTCATGGAGATGGGTGGCGATCCGGTTGAGGTGGACGACGACCGGCGCACGCTCTATCACGCGGCATTGGCGCACGGTGCTAATCACCTCGTCACGCTCGTCGCGCAGACGCTGGACCTCCTCGCGGCTGCCGGTGTCGCTGAGCCGGAGCGCATCGCCCGACCCCTCCTCACGGCGGCACTCGACAACTCCCTGCGCGAGGGAGACCGCGCTCTCACGGGCCCAGTCGCGCGCGGCGATCATGCGACCGTGCGAGCCCATATCGAGGAGTTGCCGGATCCTGACGTCGAGCGCACCTATCGCGCCCTCGCGCTCGCGACCGTCGATCGCGCACATGCCGCCGGCACGCTCAGCGCGCTCGATGCCGAGTCCCTCCGAGCGATCCTGACCGAGGAGGGCGCGTGACCCTGCTGGCCCGCACGCGACTCGAGCTCGACGAGGTGACTGCCGCTCCTGTGGCGACCGCTGTCGTGATGACGATGGGGGCACTGCATGAGGGGCATGCCGAGCTCATGCGCGAGGCCCGCCGACGCCTGCCGCAGGGCCGAGTCATCGTCACGGACTTCGTCAATCCGACGCAGTTCGGAGCGGGGGAGGACTTCGATCGCTACCCGCGCACCCTC
>CAZLMT010000002.1:30755-38230 GCA_964560615.1 uncultured Actinomyces sp. | reverse complement strand
GCCGTCGACATCGTCTTCGCCCCATCCGTCGAAGAGGTCTACGGCGCGACCGGTCTGGGCATCACGGTCGACCCGGGCGCCCGCGGCGACCTCCTCGAGGGGGCGAGCCGCCCGGGCCACTTCGCGGGCGTGCTCACCGTCGTGGCCAAGCTGATGCATCTCACCCGGCCCGACATCGCGCTCTTCGGCGAGAAGGACTACCAGCAGCTCGTACTCATCAGCGACATGGTGCGTGCGCTGGACTTCCGCGTCGAGGTGATCGGGGTGCCGACCGTGCGCGATCCGGACGGCCTCGCGATGAGCAGCCGCAACCGTTACCTCTCCGCGGAGGCCCGCCGGCAGGCGGCCGTCATCCCACGTGCCCTCGCAGCGGGAGAGGCTGCGGCCTCCGCCGGTGCCGACGCCGCGGTCCACGCCACGCGGGCAGTCCTGGACTCGGAGGGCATCGACATCGACTACGTCGTCGTGACGGGGACTGACCTGCTCGATGCGCCGACCCTTGGCGTCGGTCGATTGATCCTTGCCGTGCGGATCGATGGCGTCCGGCTCATCGACAATGTGCCGGTCGATCTGGGCGGTGATCCGTGACCCGGCTCGCCGCAGCGAATCCCGGCTGGACTGCTCACGCAGACGTCGTCATCGTCGGCTCGGGCGTCGCGGGGCTCACCGCCGCGCTGCATGCCCGGCGTACGGGCCGCACCGTGCTCCTCGTCACCAAGGGCCGGGTGGAGGAGGGATCCACGCGATGGGCCCAGGGCGGGATTGCCGCTGCGCTCGCGGACGACGACACCCCCGAGGAGCATCTGCACGACACGCTCGTGGCGGGCGCGGGCCTGTGTGATGTCGAGGCCGTCAAGGCGCTTGTCAACGAAGGGCCCGACTGCGTGCGCTCGCTCATCGGCCTCGGCGCTCACTTCGATCTCGACCCCTCGGGAGCGCTTGCACTCACCCGGGAGGGTGGTCACCATCGGGATCGCATCGCGCATGCGGGAGGTGATGCGACCGGGGCGGAGGTCTCGCGCGCGCTCGTCGCGGCGGTCGCGCTGGACCCGGGCATCGAGTTGATCGAGGGTGCCCTGGTGCTTGACCTGCTCAAGGACGCCGACGGTGGCGCTCAAGGCGTCACCCTCCACGTCATGGGCCAAGGGCAGCGCGACGGAGTGGGCGCGGCGCTCGCGCCCGCGGTGGTCCTCGCCACCGGAGGCTTCGGCCAGGTCTTCGCGCAGACGACGAATCCGGCGGTCGCGACCGGTGACGGCGTCGCACTAGCGCTGCGTGCAGGGGCAGAGGTCGCGGACATGGAGTTCGTGCAGTTCCACCCGACGGTCCTGTGGCTCGGCGCGCGTGCACGCGGCCAGCAGCCACTCGTGTCGGAAGCGGTGCGCGGGGAGGGCGCCTATCTCCTCGACTCCACGGGCGAGCGCTTCATGGTGGACGAACATCCCATGGCCGAGCTCGCACCCCGCGATGTCGTCGCGCGCGCCATCATGCGCCGGATGATCGAGACGGGTGCACCGCACGTGTGGCTCGATGCGCGGGAATTCGGCGCTCGACTGTGGGAGGAGAGGTTCCCCACGATCCTCACCTCGTGCCGTGCCCACGGCATCGATCCGGTGACCGAGCTGATTCCCGTTTCTCCGGCGTCCCACTACGTCTCCGGTGGAGTCCTCACCGATCTCAACGGCCGCGCGTCGATCCCCGGGCTCTACGCCTGCGGTGAGGTGGCCTGCACCGGCGTGCACGGGGCCAACCGGCTCGCCTCCAACTCGCTGCTCGAGGGACTCGTCTTCGCCGCGCGCATCGGTCACGCGCTCGCGGGTGAGACACGCGAGGCGCGCCCGGCCGTGCCACTGCCGCCAGCGAGCCCGCTCATCACGGGCGAGGGCCGTCGCCGGGTGCAGCAGGTCATGAGCGAGGGCGCGAGCGTGCTGCGCAGTGCCGAATCGCTGGCCCGCGTCTCGCGCACTCTCGAGGAGATCTCCGCGGAGGCGACTGGCGTCCCCTGCACCGACGACTGGGAAGCCACCAACCTCCACCTCGTGGCACGGGTGCTCGTGCATCAGGCGCGTATCCGCGAGGAGACGCGCGGGTCGCACTGGCGCGAGGACTTCCCCGATCGCGATGATGACCACTGGCGCGTGCGGCTCGTGTCGCGGATCAGCAGCGACGCGGACATTGTCACCGATCGTGCGCCTGTCCAGGGAGGTGAGATGAGTGAAGCCTGAAGAGGCCCTGGCTCGCGCGGGGTTTGATCCCGAGTACGTCGCCGACATCGTCGATCGTGCGCTGGCCGAGGATCTGGATGGCGGCGTCGACGTGACGTCGGTCGCCACGGTCGATGCTGGCGCACGCGGCACCCTCGATCTCGTCGCCCGCGCGCCGGGCGTGATCGCCGGTGCACCCGTGGCCGCGGCTGCGCTCATGAGGGCCTCGCAGGGCCGGGTGACGTGCACCTGGATCGAGGACGGCATCGCGGTGAAGCCCGGAGACGTGGTCGTGTCAGCCTCGGGGCCCACGCGTGACCTGCTCCTGGGTGAGCGCACCGCGCTCAACCTGCTCTGCCACCTCTCGGGCATTGCCACGGCCACGCGTCAGTGGGTCGACGCGCTCGGCGACTCGATCACGCGCGTGCGTGACACCCGCAAGACCACCCCCGGCCTGCGCAGGCTCGAGAAGTACGCCGTGCGCTGCGGTGGTGGTGTCAATCACCGCATGTCGCTCTCTGATGCCGCGCTGGTCAAGGACAACCACGTGGTGTCTGCCGGTGGCGTGGCCGCAGCGTTCGCTCGCGTGCGAGAGGCCTTCCCCGGCATCCCGGTCGAGGTCGAGGTGGACTCCCTCGATCAGCTCGACGAGGTGCTCGGCGCCGGTGCCGATCTCGTGCTACTCGACAACTTCACTCCCGACCAGATGCGCGAGGCGGTGAGGCGCACCGAGGGTCGCGCCCAACTTGAGGCCTCGGGGGGTCTCACGGTCGCGGATGCGGCGGCCGTGGGCTCGACGGGGGTCGACTTCGTCGCCGTGGGAGCCTTGACCCACTCCGCGCCGGTCCTCGATATCGGTGCCGACCTCCGGGAGGCGCAGTGACCCTGCTGGCCATCGATGTCGGCAACACCAACACCGTCCTCGGCCTCTTCGAGGGCGAGGAGTTGGTCCGGTCGTGGCGCATCAAGACCGATGCGCGCTCCACTGCCGATGAGATGGCCCTGGTCTTCCGCGGTCTGTTGGAGGGGGAGCCTCAGGTCACGGGCATCGCACTCTGCTCGACCGTCCCCGCCGTGCTGCGCGAGATGCGCCACATGCTCGCTGCCTACCACGCGGATGTGCCTACGGTGATCGTCGAGCCCGGCACCAAGACCGGCGTGCCTGTCCTCACCGACAACCCCAAGGAAGTCGGGGCGGACCGCATCGTCAACACCATCGCCGCACATCGCCTCTACGGCGGGCCCGCCATCGTCGTGGATTTCGGCACGTCGACCAACCTGGACGTCGTCTCGGCCCAGGGCGAGTTCCTGGGCGGGGCCCTTGCGCCGGGTATCGAGATCTCCATCGACGCGCTCGCGCAGCGAGCGGCCCAGTTGCGCAAGGTCGAGCTCGTGCGACCGCGGTCGGCGATCGGCAAGAACACCGTCGAGGCCCTGCAGTCGGGTGCCCTCTACGGGTTCGCGGGGCAGGTGGACGGACTGGTGCGTCGCATCGAGGACGAGATCGGACCTGTCCAGGCGGTGATCGCCACGGGCGGCCTTGCCCCCATCGTGGTCCCGGAGTCCGAGACGATCACCCACCACGACCCCGATCTCACGCTGGTCGGCCTGCGCCTGGTGTTCGACAAGAACGCTGACTGACTACCCTTGCGCCCGTGACGGATCTCGACGCGCAGGACCCGGCAGACGACCTGCCCGAGCAGATGCGCGTCCGTCGTGACAAGCGCGACCGTCTCCTGGCAAGTGGCCGAGAGCCCTACGCCGTCCGACTCCCGGTGACGCACACGGTCGCCCAGGTGCGCGAGGCCTACCCTGACCTCGACGTCGATGTCGCGACGGGCGACCGCGTGGGCGTGGCCGGGCGTGTGATCTTCCAGCGCAACACCGGCAAACTCTGCTTTGCCACCCTCCGCGCGGGTGACGGAACCGAGCTCCAGGCCATGCTCTCGCTCGCGTCCGTGGGCGAGGACGCCCTCGAGGAGTGGAAGCAACTGGTCGACATCGGCGACCACGTCTTCGTCGCGGGCGAGGTGATCACCTCCAAGCGGGGCGAGCTCTCGGTCCTCGCCGATGAATGGCGGATGGCCACCAAGGCCTTGCGGCCGCTGCCGGTGGCGCACAAGGCCCTGTCGGAGGAAAACCGAGTCCGCCAGCGCTATGTCGATCTCATCGTGCGCCCGGAGGCTCGCGAGATGGCGCGCATGCGCGTCATCGCCGAGGCGAGCGTGCGCCGCAGCCTCGCCGAGCGCGGCTTCCTCGAGATCGAGACCCCGATCCTGCAGACGCAGCAGGGCGGGGCCGCTGCGCGCCCCTTCGTCACGCGCTCTCACGCACTGGACCTGGAGCTCTACCTGCGCATCGCGCCGGAGCTCTTCCTGAAGCGTGCACTGGTCGGCGGGCTCGAGCGTGTCTTCGAGATCAATCGCAACTTCCGCAATGAGGGCGTCGATTCGACCCATTCGCCTGAGTACGTCGCCCTGGAGTTCTACGCCGCCTACACCGACTACCGCGATGTCGCTCGCATCACGCGCGAGATCATCCAGGAGGCAGCCCTCTCGGCGACCGGGTCAGTCCAGGTCACCCACGCCGACGGCAGCGTGCACGACCTCTCCGGCGTATGGCCCGAGATCGACTTCTACGGCTCGGTGTCCGAAGCCGTGGGCCGCGAGATCACGCCGGCGACGTCGGTCGACGAGCTCGCGGGCCTGTGCCGTGCGGTCGGGATCGAGCCGCAGTCGCACTGGGTGGCCGGCAAGTACGCCGAGGAGCTCCTCGACCACTACGTCATCCCCACGCTGGATCGCCCGACCTTCATCATGGACTACCCGGAGGACACCTCTCCTCTCACGCGCGCCCACCCCGACCGGCCCGGCGTCGTAGAGAAGTGGGACCTCTACATCGACGGCTACGAGCAGGGCACGGGTTACTCCGAGCTCGCCGACCCGGTGATCCAGCGCGAGCGACTCCTGGCCCAGGCCGCACTCGCGGACCGCGGCGATGACGAGGCCATGCCTGTCGACGACGACTTCCTGCGCGCGCTGGAGATCGGCATGCCCCCGGCGGGCGGTGTCGGCGTCGGCATCGACCGGCTTCTCATGACGCTCACCGGACTCGGCATCCGCGACACCATCCTCTTCCCGCTCGTGAAGCCCGAGCGATGAGACGGCGATGAGCACGGGCGAGTTCGTGATCCGTCCGGCGCGCACGCCGGACGTGTCCGCGGTGCGCAGGTTGGTGAGCCTCTACACGGAGGACGGCCGACTCCTGGCCAAGGCGCCGGTCACGCTCTATGAAGACGTCCAGGAGTTCCTCATCGCCGAGGTCGATGGCCGTGTCGTCGGGTGCGGTGCCCTCCATGTCATGTGGGAGGACCTCGGCGAGATCCGCACGCTCGCCGTCGACCCCGAGCATGGCCGCAGCGGCATCGGCGGTCGGATCCTCGACGAGCTCATCGACCGTGCTCGAGAGCTCGGGCTGGCACGGCTCTTCTGCCTCACCTTCGAGGTCGACTTCTTCCGCAGCAGGGGATTCGACGAGATCGAGGGGAGCCCCGTCGACCACGCGGTCTTCGAGCAACTCCTGCAGAGCTATGACGAGGGCGTGGCGGAATTCCTCGATCTCGAGCGCGTGAAGCCGAATACCCTCGGCAACCACCGCATGCTTATGCTCCTTCGGTGAAGTACGCCGTCGCGCTCGCAGCCGCTGCCCTGTCCCTGGGTGCACTGTCGCTGGGGGGCGCCGTACCCGCCAGCAGCGCCCCTGCCGCGCGCCAGCCCCTGGCCGGAGTGGTCATCGCCCTCGACCCCGGGCACCAGCTCGGCAACTCCAACCCGGAGTTCTTCGACGAGCTCGCCCGGACCCACTTCAACGGGCACATGACCAAGGGCTGCAACACGAGTGGCACCGCGACGAATGCGGGCTACCCGGAGGCCACCTTCAACTGGAATGTCGCGCGCCTGGTCAAGGACAGGCTCGAGGTGCTCGGGGCGGACGTCAAGATGACCCGGCACTCCAACTCCATGCGCAAGTGGGGTCCGTGCGTCGATGAGCGGGGGCGCTTTGGCACGAAGGTGGGGGCCGATCTCATGCTCTCGATCCACGGAGACGGCGCGGGTTCCTCCGGCTACGGCTTCTACGTCATGGTGCCGTCGGTCATCAAGGGCTGGACCGATGACATCTCGGCGAAGTCGATCCGCCTGGGCAAGCGCTTCGTCTCCGGCATGGCCGGAGCTGGCGCACCGCGATCGACGTACATCTCCGGTCAGATGCTCCTCACGCCCGAGATCTCGACCCTCAACTTCTCCGATGTGCCGGTCATCCTCCTGGAGTCGGGCAATATGCGGAACTCCTCCGATGCGGCCCGGATGTCCTCCTCGGCGGGCCAGCGGCAGTACGCCGACTGGATCGTCGCCGGGATCCGGGCAGCCCTAAAGGCCTGACCCCCTCCCATTTCTCCCGCTTAGCGGGACAAATGGTCATGGGGCCGCGGCCTGAGCCCAAAAGTGGCCATTTGTCCCACCCCGCCCCGGGTTCGCTGGGGGCTGAATCCCCCGGGAAGGACCGGGCCGCCCCAGGTGTTACCCCTATGCGGCCTCCCCGGGGCGCGGACAGGTGACCTCGGGCAGGCGGCGCTAGCATCGAACCAGCCGGGCGGCTCGTGCGTCGCATCCGGACAGGCCCGGGCCGTAGAGGAATCTGGGCCGCAGACAGAAGGTGGGAGAGCATGTTCGAGAGGTTCACTGACCGGGCTCGCCGGGTCGTCGTCCTGGCCCAGGAAGAGGCCCGGATGCTCAACCACAACTACATCGGCACCGAGCACATCCTCCTCGGCCTCATCCACGAGGGCGAGGGCGTCGCTGCCAAGGCGCTCGAGAGCCTGGGCATCTCGCTCGAGGCCGTGCGCTCGCAGGTCGAGGAGATCATCGGCCAGGGCCAGCAGGCACCGAGCGGCCACATCCCCTTCACCCCGCGCGCCAAGAAGGTCCTCGAGCTCTCGCTGCGCGAGGCGCTGCAGCTCGGACACAACTACATCGGCACCGAGCACATCCTCCTCGGCCTCATTCGCGAGGGCGAGGGCGTCGCCGCTCAGGTGCTCGTGAAGCTGGGTGCCGATCTCAACCGCGTGCGCCAGCAGGTCATCCAGCTCCTCTCCGGCTACCAGGGCAAGGAGCCGGCGACCGCTGGCGGCCCGGCCGAGGGCACGCCATCGACCTCTCTCGTCCTCGACCAGTTCGGCCGCAACCTCGCCCAGTCGGCGCGCGAGTCCAAGCT
>CAZLMT010000002.1:22865-30711 GCA_964560615.1 uncultured Actinomyces sp. | reverse complement strand
AACAACCCGGTCCTCATCGGCGAGCCCGGCGTGGGCAAGACCGCCATCGTTGAGGGCCTCGCCCAGAGCATCATCCGCGGCGAGGTGCCCGAGACCCTCAAGGACAAGCAGCTTTACACCCTCGACCTCGGCGCGCTGGTCGCCGGCAGCCGCTACCGAGGTGACTTCGAGGAGCGCCTCAAGAAGGTGCTCAAGGAGATCCGCACGCGCGGCGACATCATCCTCTTCATCGATGAGATGCATACCCTCGTCGGCGCGGGCGCTGCCGAAGGTGCAATCGACGCGGCCAGCATCCTCAAGCCCATGCTCGCGCGCGGTGAGCTCCAAACGATCGGCGCGACCACCCTCGACGAGTACCGGAAGTACGTCGAGAAGGACGCCGCGCTCGAGCGTCGTTTCGCGCCCGTCCAGGTCAACGCCCCCGACGTCAGCGACACGGTAGAGATCCTCAAGGGCCTGCGCGACCGCTACGAGTCGCACCACCGCGTCTCCATCACCGACAGCGCCCTGGCTGCGGCCGCGCGTCTGTCGGATCGCTACATCTCCGACCGCCAGCTCCCCGACAAGGCCATCGACCTCATCGACGAGGCCGGCTCGCGCCTGCGCATCCGTCGTATGACTGCGCCGCCAGACCTGCGCGAGTTCGACGAGCGCATCGCCAATGTGCGCCGCGAGAAGGAGTCGGCCATCGACTCCCAGGACTTCGAGCTCGCTGCTCGCCTGCGCGACGACGAGAAGAACCTCCTCGCCGAGAAGGCCCAGCGCGAGCGCGAGTGGAAGGCCGGCGACATGGATGTCGTCGCCGAGGTAGACGAGCGCCTCATCGCCGAGGTCCTCGCCCTCATGACGGGCATCCCTGTGACGGACCTCTCCGAGGACGACGCGCAGCGCCTCATCCGCATGGAGGAGGAGCTCCACCGCCGGGTCATCGGTCAGGAGCAGGCCATCCGGGCGTTGTCGAAGTCGATTCGCCGCACGCGCGCGGGCCTCAAGGACCCCAAGCGCCCGTCGGGCTCCTTCATCTTCGCCGGGCCCTCGGGCGTGGGCAAGACCGAGCTCTCCAAGACACTCGCCGAATTCCTCTTCGGTGACGAGGACGCGCTCATCTCCCTCGATATGAGCGAGTACTCCGAGAAGCACACCGCGTCACGGCTCTTCGGCTCGCCTCCCGGCTACGTCGGCTACGAAGAGGGCGGCCAGTTGACCGAGAAGGTCCGCCGCAAGCCCTTCTCCGTCGTGCTCTTCGACGAGGTGGAGAAGGCCCACCCGGACATCTTCAACTCGCTGCTCCAGGTGCTCGAGGAGGGTCGCCTCACCGACGCGCAGGGTCGCGTTGTCGACTTCAAGAACACCGTCATCATCATGACGACCAACCTCGGCAGCCGCGATGTCTCCAAGGGCGTCATGTTGGGCTTCGCCCCGGAGAACGACGACCTGTCGGCCTACGAGCGCATGAAGACCAAGGTGCAGCAGGAACTCAAGCAGCACTTCCGCCCTGAGTTCCTCAATCGCATCGACGACACGATCGTCTTCCACCAGTTGAGCAAGGCCGAGATCGTGCAGATCGTCGATCTCATGGTCAACATGCTCGACGAGCGCCTGAAGGACCGCGACATCTCGCTCGACCTCACCCAGTCCGCCCGCGAGCTGCTCGCGGAGCGCGGCTACGACTCATCGATGGGTGCGCGTCCCCTGCGTCGCACCATCCAGCGCGAGATCGAGGATCCGCTGAGCGAGAAGATGCTCTTCGGCGAGATCACGCCGGGGTCCATCGTGCTCGTCGATGCGGTGGTGGGCGATGAGGGCTTGGACTTCACCTTCACCTCGACACCCAAGGCCGACGTACCCGACGCCCCGCCGATCGAGACCGCCGGTACCGACTGATGCGCAGGGAGGGTGAGGCGTGGCACGTGGCCCGCTGATCCCAGGCCTGCGCGAGTACGACGCTCCCCGGCGTCGGCGGTCGCCCGTCTTTTGGATGTGGACCGTCGGCGCCGTCGTCTCGGTGACGGCACTCGTCGTGCTTGGTGGACTCGTGGCGGGCATCGGCCCGCTGCGTGCACTGGGCACCGATGAGACCCCACTCAACCCGGTCTCCTGGCGTCCGACCGCTGATCAGCAGATGATCCAGGTCGCGGTGGCGCTGCCCGATGCGGGCCTGTGCACCGGTGACGAGGTCGTGGTGCGCGCGATCGAGCGCCCCACGCTCATCGAGGTGTCCGCGGTCCGCGCCACCCCGCGCGGCGCGGGCGAGTGCGCGGGCATCGGCATCGCCGGTGACCGCACCTGGGTGGACCTGTCACTCGACCTACCTATGGGCACGCGCATGGCGGTGCGCCAGTCCGACCGCGTGCCCCTCGAGGCCGAGCCCGCCGTACAGCCCTAGCCCGGGAGCGACCAGCGACCTCGCGTGGCGGGTGCGACCAGCCCATCGGCCACGAGGCCGTCGAGCGCACGGGCGCGCTGAGTGGCATCCGGCCAGGCGCAGTCCAGATCGGCCTGGCGCACCGGGCCCCCTGCCTCACGGAGTACGGCGAGGAGGGCTCCGCGGGCCTGACGGTCGGATCCGGCGAACTTCGGCTGCCGGCGAGGGGCAGGTCCCTCGGGTCGACCCAGGGCCAGCCAGCTGCAGGTGCTGGCCACCGGGCAGCGCTCGCACGCGGGCTGGCGGGCGGTGCACACGAGCGCACCGAGCTCCATGACCGCAGCCATCCAGGCGGCCCCTGTCCGCGTGGGCTGGATGCTGTCGGCGTAGGTCGACTCGGCGCGAGTGACCGAGGTCTCCGGGAAGGCCCGGCCGTGGTCATGCCGGGCGATGACGCGGCGAACGTTGGTGTCGAGGGCCAGGGCACGCTGGCCGTAGGCGAAGGCCCGCACCGCTCCCGCGGTGTAGTCCCCGATGCCGGGCAGTGCGCGCAGTGCGGCGTCGTCGGCGGGCACGAGGTCGTCATGCTCCGAGGCGATGCGCGTGGCGGCCTCATGGATGCGCAGCGCCCTACGTGGATAGCCCAGGCGCCCCCACGCGCGGATCGCCTCGCCCGAGCTCTCCGCGGCGAGGGCGGAGGGCTGTGGCCACCTCCGCAGCCAGGCTGACCACTCGGGCAGGACCCGATCGACGGGGGTCTGCTGGAGCATGAATTCGGACACCAGGACCCCCCAGCCCCCCGGATGGGGCCCTGGAGCGGGAGGTTGACGCCAAGGCAGCTCGCGGGCCGAGTGGGTGAACCATCGCCGGATGGCCGCGTCCTGGGATCCCAGGTGGGACATCTCAGTCCCTTTTGCCCCTCTTCTGGGGGTTGGAGTGGGGCTCTCGCCCACGGGGCGGCCCGTGGTCTTGCGGTGCATACGCCGATGCTGCCATGCCACGGCGAGATAGAGGGTACGGTCATGACCCGTGAGTGGGCTCATGTCGCCGATCGGCTCCGAGCCGCCGGGCGTCTACTGGCGCAGGCGGATCGTGGTCCTCGCCGTTCTGCTTGTCATCCTCGTGCTGCTGTGGTGGCTGATCTTCGGTCGCGGCGGCGACGAAGCGACTCCCGCACCCGCACCCACCGCGACTCCCACGGCATCACCCTCCCCGGAGCCGGCTCCGACATCAGCGAGCCCGAGCCCCGAGCCCGAGCCGACGGAGATCACCGACTGCACCGAGGCCGACATCCTGGTTGAGGCCTTCGCGGAGGAGGCCATCTACCCGGTGGGCTCCACGCCGACGCTGACCCTGTCGGTCACCAACATCGGCACCCGCCCCTGCAAGCGCGACGTCGGGCCCGGCGCCAACGAACTCCAGATCACCCAGGGCGAGGTGACGATCTGGTCCAGCGACGACTGCAATCCCAATGAGGACAAGGACAACGTGACCCTGGATCGCGGGGATGCCTTCGAGACCCAGCTCGTCTGGGACGGCTATCTCAGCGCGGCGGGGTGCCCCCCGGACCAGCCCATGGCCCAGGCGGGGGAGTACACCGTCGTCGGGCGCAATGGGGCGATCGTGAGCGCTCCCACAGCCCTCCGCCTGGAGTAGGGGAAGCCCGACAGAGGCGGCTCTGCCGGCTCGCCGGGCCCTACGAACTAGGAGTAGCGCTCGAGCAGGGAGCCGTCCGAGAGCCTCGAGAGGCCCTCGCGGACTGATCGGGCCCGGGTCTCGCCCACTCCATCGACCGCCTGGAGGGATTCCGTCGAGGCGGCCAGGATCTTGGGCAGCGTGCCGAACTTCGCCACGAGTCGCTCGACGATGGTCTCGGGGAGCCTCGGGATGCGCGCGAGCTGGCGGTAGCCCCGCGGGCTCACCTGCTGCTCCAGGTCCTCATCGCTGCCCTCGAAGCCGAGTGCCTGCGCGACCGCCACGAGGTCGAGCAGGCGGGCGCCGTCGAGGATGTCGAGGGCCGCGGCGGAGCGCTCGACACGACGGCCGCGTCCCATCGCATAGTCGCGCAGCACGAGCGAGCGCTCCTCTCCTACGCCGGCCAGCAGCTCCGCAAGCTGCAGGGAGAGCAGGCGGCCGTCGGTGCCGAGCTCCACGACGTAGCCCTGGATCTCCAGTGCAATGCGCAAGACCATGTCGCCGCGCTGGGCGACGACGGCGACGTCACGCACGGTGACGAGGTCGTCGATCTCCAGGGCGGAGAGGTTGGCGCTGACCTCGTCGAGGCGCATGCGATAGCGCTCGAGCGTGGCGATGGCCTGGTTGGCGCGGGCGAGCATCGCGCTGGAGTCCTCCAGCACGTGGCGCCGGCCGTCAAGGTAGATCGTCACGGTGGACATCGACTTGCTCACGCTGATGACGGGGTGATGGGTCTGGCGGGCGACGCGATCCGCGGCGCTGTGGCGCGTGCCGGTCTCGGCGGTTGGCAGTGCGGGATCGGGGTGCAGGTGCACGGCGGCGCGCAGGATCCGGCTGGCGTCGTCATCGAGGATGATCGCGCCGTCCATCTTGGCGAGCTCGCGCAGCCGCGTGGAAGTGAAGTCGACGTCGAGCGTGAAGCCGCTGCGTGTCAGGGCGTCTACGGAGCGATCGAGGCCGAGGACGACGAGGGCTCCCGTGCGACCGCGGAGGATCCGCTCCAGGCCGTCGCGCAGCGGAGTGCCCGGGGCCACCATGGCGAGGACCTCGCGCATGCGAGCGTCGGTGTTGCCCTCAGGCGGCACTTTTCCCCCTCGTGTCGGTGGTGGCGAGCGTATCCGGGGGCGTGATCCGAGCGCGCACCCCTCGCGCCTGATTGGGCCAACCTCGTGCCCGATTGAGCCAAACGGCGCGAATCCTGCGCGGCGACGTAAGGTGGCGCGACTCTTCTGATCATTCTTGATCTCCCCCGATGGCGGGGCACCCCATGTCCGGCAGGTCGTTCGGGGGGCGCGGATCACGGTGGTTCGGGTGGCTCTACGCCGCGAGGGAGATCGTGGTCGCGCCGAGTCGGCAAGCGCAAGACGCTGTGGGTCTACTTCACCTGCGGCGAAGCGAAGTCCGACGTCTTGCAGCTCAGGCCCTAGCGGAAGCCGGGCGGGCGCGCGCTCTCTGCGTGACCCTCGATCGCGCGTAGGCCAGCCTCGAGATGACGGATCTCCGTCACGCCGTCGACCCTGTCGCGTGACCCCGCCGGCACGAGGATGCGCTTGAAGCCAAGCCGCCGCGCCTCCGCGACGCGCTGCGCGAGGAAGGGCACCGGCCGCACATCGCCCGAGAGCGCGATCTCGCCGATGGCGAGCACATCGGAGGGGATCGCCGTTTCGAGCTGAGCCGAGGCGATGGCCAGGCACACCGCGAGGTCGGATCCCGGATCAGAGATCTGCGCACCGCCCACCGTCGCGACGAAGATGTCGCGCTGCGACAGGGCCTTCAAGCCCGCCTGCGCGGTCACTGCGGCGAGGGTGACGACGCGCGTGGTGTCGAGGCCGGTGACCGTGCGCCTCGCCACCGGGCCACCATCGGGGGAGACCAGCGCCTGGATCTCCGCGAGGAGCGGTCGACGCCCCTCCATCGTCACGGTGACGCAGGTGCCCGGCACAGGAGTGTCCCGCTGGCCGCGGAAGAGCTCGGAGGGATCAACGACCTCGGCCAGGCCCGTCTCGGTCTGCTCGAAGGCGACGATCTCGTCGGCGGGGCCGTAGCGGTTCTTGACCGCGCGCAGCAGCCGCAGCGCGGTGGTGCGCTCGCCCTCGAAGGTAAGCACGGTGTCGACGAGATGCTCGAGTGCGCGCGGGCCCGCGATGGAGTTGTCCTTGGTCGACTGGCCGATGAGGAGCATCGGGATGCCGCGCTGCTTGGCGGTGCGCGTGAGCGCCTGCGTCACCTCGAGGACCTGCGACACACCGCCCGCCCGGCCCTCGAGCTCCGAGCTCGAGATCGTCTGCACGGAATCGACGATGATGAGCGCGGGCCGATGGTGATCGACCTGGCCGAGGATCGTGAAGAGGTCGTTGTCGTCGGTGACGAAGAGTCGATCGGAGACCGCCCCGATGCGCCGCGCCCGCAGTGCAATCTGGTCGGCCGACTCCTCGCCCGAGGCGTAGAGGACTGATCCGGGATTGCGCTGGGTGAAGGCATGCGCGACCGCGAGCAGCAGGGTCGACTTGCCGACGCCGGGCTCGCCTGCGACGAGCACGACCTGGCCAGCGACCAGGCCGCCGCCCACGACGCGATCGAACTCACCGGCGCCCGTGGGCAGGCGGCGGACGCGCTCGTCGGCGATCTCCGTGACGGGCTGCGCGGGGCGCACCGCGGCCGCGGCCTTGCCCGACTTGGCGGCCTTGGTGGTCGGCGCCGCAGCGACCTCAGCGACGGTGCCGAACTCCTGGCACTTGGGGCAGCGGCCCACCCAGCGCAGCGACGTCGCACCGCAGGCGTTGCACTGGTAGGAGACGCTCGACTTGGCCACGTCGGCAGGCTACGCGCCCGCTCCGACTCTCGCCGGTCCAGTCGTTCTCCGGGCGAAAAGGTTCACCCGGTGGCACCTTTCGACCATAGAACGGAGAGGAGGCTTACTGCGGATCGGCGGGGTGGGGAGCGAGCGCCTGGCGCGCCTTGCCGCGCGCGTTCATCAGGGCCTCCTCGTGCGCCTGGCAGTACTCCACCAGGACGGCGTAGGCCTTCTTGCCCATGAGCTCGACGAGCTCGTCGCGGTTGGTGATGTAGACGGGCTCCGAGGCGATGTGCGCCTCGGTGTTGCCGCTGCAGTACCAATCGAGGTCGTGACCACCCGGGCCCCAGCCGCGGCGATCGAACTCCGTGATGGAGACCAACTGCACCTTGGTGTCGTCCGGGCGCTCGACCTCGTCGTAGGCGCGGCGGATCGGCAGCTGCCAGCAGACATCGGGCTTGGTCTTGACGAAGGAGATGCCCTCGCGCAGAGCGAGGCCGTGCAGCGCGCAGCCCTCGCCGCCTTCGAAGCCGGGCCGGTTGAGGAAGATGCAGCCACCGTCGACCACGCGCGTCTTGCGCTCGCCATCACCTGACTTCACGGTCGTGCCCTTGCGGTGGCCGATGTCGTAGAACTGCCAGTGCTCCGGATCGAGCTTGGCGGCCCACTTGAGGGTGCGCTTCTCATCGGACTTGTCCGTGAAGTGCGCCCCCTGGGTGCAGCAGCCGCTGTCGGGAGCCGTGTCGTAGATCCCCTTGCAGCCGCGGCCGAAGATGCAGGTCCACTTGGAGGTGAGCCAGGTGAGGTCGATGCGATAGCGACGGCTCTTCTTGCCGGGGTCGTCGAACTCGACCCAGGCACGGGGGAAGTCAAGGGGGACCTCAGGCACCCGCTGACCCTAGCGTGCGTCGGCGGGTCCACCACTGCATGGCGCCCGGTGAGCGAGTAGCGTGCAGCCGTGCGCCTGGGAGTGCTCGACATCGGCTCCAACA
>CAZLMT010000002.1:10085-22855 GCA_964560615.1 uncultured Actinomyces sp. | reverse complement strand
CCCGGCGCGGTAGCGTGCGCCTCGTGCGGCTAGGCGTCCTGGATATCGGATCCAACACCGTCCATCTGCTTGTCGTTGACGCGCATCAGGGTGCGGCGCCTCTCCCCGCCTGGAAGTCGAAGATTTCGCTGCGCCTGGCCGAGCACCTGGGCGCGGATGGCCGGATCGACGATCACGCGCTCCACGAGCTCCTCGCCTTCGCCGGACAGTCCCGCCAGACCGCTGAGGACCTCGGCGTCACGGAGTTCCTCGCCTTCGCCACCTCGGCCGTGCGCGATGCCCCCAACGGGCTCGAGGTGCTCGCCGCCGTGCGCGAGCGCACCGGCATCGAGGTGGAGGTCCTCAGCGGCGAGGAGGAGGCGCGGCTGACCTTCCTCGCCGTACGCCGATGGTTCGGCTGGTCGGCCGGGCGCATCCTCGTGCTCGATATCGGCGGTGGCTCGCTCGAACTCGCCTCCGGTGCCGATGAGGAGCCCGACGTCGCGCTGTCGCTGCCGCTGGGTGCCGGCCGCCTCACGCGCGATCTGCTCGCCGGCGATCCCCCGGGGGAGGAAGCGGTGCGCGAGGCGCGCCGGGTCGTGCGGGCCAGTCTCGGGACTGTGATCGGCCGGCTCCTGCGCGCTGGCGAGCCACGGATCTGCGTGGCGACGTCCAAGACCTTCCGCCAACTCGCGCGCATCGCCGGAGCCGCGCCGTCCAACGATGGCTACTTCGTGCGGCGCACTCTCTCCCGCGATGACGTGCGCGCGTGGGTGCCCAAGCTCGCGGCGATGACCGCGGCGGAGCGCACGCGTCTCCCGGGCGTCTCCGACTCCCGAGCGGCCCAACTGCTCGCGGGCGCGATCGTCGCGGAGTCGGCGATGGATCTGCTCGGTGTCGAGGAGCTCGAGATCGGGCCGTGGGCACTACGCGAGGGCGTGATCCTCAGGCGCATCGACGGCCTGGACTCATGAGCCAGGTCACCGCCCTCACCGGGCTGACGTCCGAGCAGGTCGCCGAGCGCGTCGCACGCGGTCAGGCTAACGACGCTCCCGACCCGCGCAGCCGCAGCCTCGCGAGCATCATCCGGGCCAACACCCTGACCTGGTTCAACGCGCTCATCGGCTCGCTGTGGGTCGTCATGTGGTTCGTCGCGCCCTTCCAGGACTCGCTCTTCGGCTTCGTCATTGTCGCCAACTCCCTCATTGGGATCGTGCAGGAGTACCGCGCCAGCCGCGCGCTCGCCAAGCTCTCGGTCATCGGCGAGGCCAGGCCTCTCGTGCGGCGCAATGGCGAGGATGTCGAGATCCGGCCTTCCGAGGTCGTGCTCGACGACCTCGTCATCCTGCGCTCCGGCGACCAGCTCGTCGTCGATGGCGAGGTGGTCGAGGGCGAGGGCCTCGAGATCGACGAGAGCCTCCTCACGGGCGAGGCGGATCCGGTCGACAAGGCCGTGGGCGACACCGCGATGTCCGGGTCCTTCGTGGTCGCAGGGTCGGGGATGTACGTCGCGACGCGGGTGGGCCGCGACTCCTTCGCGGCCGGTCTCACCGCGCAGGCCAAGCAGTTTGCCCAGACGCGCTCCGAGCTGCGCGACGACATCAACCGCTTCATCCGCATCGCGTCGTACATGATCCCGCCCGTCGGGATCCTGCTCCTCGTCTCGCAGTTGCGTGCCAACCAGTCCGTGGACGAGGCCATCCGCGGCACCATCGCCGGTGTCGTGACCATGGTCCCGGAGGGACTGGTGCTGCTCACGAGCATTGCGATGGCCGTCGCGGTGGTCCGCCTGGCGCAGCGCAAGGTGCTCGTGCAGGACCTGCCCGCGGTCGAGGTCCTCGCGCGCGTCGACACCGTGTGCGTCGACAAGACGGGCACGCTCACCGAGCCCGGCATGGCGGTCACGGATGTCGAGGTCCTCGATGACAGCGCGGACGTGGCCGGAGCCCTCGCCGCGCTGGGTGCCTCCGAGGAGTCGCCCAATCCCACGCTCCAGGCCGTCGCCCGCGCCTACCCCGAGCCGCAATGGACACTGCTCGACACCATCGCCTTCTCCAGTGCGCGCAAGTGGTCTGCCGCGACGTTCGAAGATCACGGCACCTGGCTGCTCGGAGCGCCGGAGGTGATCCTCGGCGACACCCATGCCGAGGTGCGCGAGCGCGCCGAGTCGCTGGCTGCGCAGGGCTCGCGCGTCCTGCTGCTCGCCCGCACGCGCGGTGCGGCCCCCGATGCCGAAACAGGCCCCGGCGAGGCCGACCCGGTCGCCCTCATCGTCATCGACCAGCGCCTGCGCCCCGATGCAGCCGAGACCGTCGGCTACTTCCTCCACCCGGACCTCGCCGTCAAGGTCACCCCCGGTGACAACCCCGCCACCGTGGGGGCGATCGCCACCCAGGCGGGCGTGCCGGGTGCCGGCGACCCGGTCGATGCGCGCGAACTCAGCGAGGACCCACAGGAGCTGGCCGATCCTGTCGACCAGCACTCGGTCTTCGGTCGCGTGACCCCCGCGCAGAAGCAGGCCATGGTCGGAGCGCTGCACCTGCGGCATCGCACCGTGGCGATGACCGGGGACGGCGTCAACGACGTCCTGGCACTCAAGCAGGCGGATCTCGGCATCGCCATGGGGTCGGGATCGTCAGCGACGCGCGCGGTCGCTCAGCTGGTGCTGCTCGACAACAAGTTCTCGGTCATGCCGGACGTCGTGTCCGAGGGACGCCGGGTCCTGGGCAATATCGAGCGCGTCGCGGACGTCTTCCTCACCAAGACCTTCTACGCCACGATCATCTCGGCCTTCATCGGACTCACCGTCCTCTTCTCCTTCTCGGCGACGGGCGAGCCGCTCGAGTTCCCCTTCCTGCCGCGTCACTTCACGCTCATCAGCTCGCTCACCATCGGCATCCCGGGCTTCTTCCTCGCCCTCATGCCCAATACCGAGCGCTTCCGCCCGGGCTTCCTGCGCCGGGTGCTGCTCTTCGCCGTACCCGCGGGGATCATCTGCGCCACGGCGGGGCTGGGCACCTACCTCGTCGTCTTGTCGATCGGCGAGCCCCTGGCCGACGCGCGGTCGGCGGCCGCGATCGCGCTCTTCATCGTCGCCTTCGCTGTGCTCGTGCAGTCGGCTCGGCCGCTCAACTTTGTGCGGCTCGGCGTATGCGCCGCGATGCTCCTGTCCTTCATCGTGGTGCTCCTGGTGCCCTGGCTCAGCAACTTCTTCGCGATCTACCTGCAGCCCGAGCGCGATAGCGTCATCGCCCTGGCCTTCGGCCTCGGGGGAGCCCTGCTCGTCGCCATCGCCACGCGGATCACTGACCGCCTGCGCCGCGCATGAGCCTCCGGGCTTTGCGACACTGAGCACGTGACCCGCGTGCCCGTCGCCTTGTCGACGTCCTCCGTCTTCCCGGACGGCACGGCCGCGGCATTCGAGATGGCCTCGCGGCTGGGATACGACGGCGTCGAGGTCATGGTGATGACCGATGCGGTGAGCCAGGATCCCGTGGCCCTGCGCCGGCTCTCCGATCACTACGCCGTCCCGATCCTTTCCGTGCACGCGCCGTGCCTGCTGGTGACGCAGCGCGTGTGGGGCACCGATCCCTGGGGCAAGCTGGTGCGCGCACGCGAGGTGGCCGAGGAACTCGGCGCCGAGACGGTCGTCGTGCACCCGCCCTTCCGCTGGCAGCGTGACTACGCGCGGGAGTTCGTCGCCGGACTGGCGCGCATGGAGGGGGAGACTCCGATCCGCTTCGCCGTGGAGAACATGTATCCCTGGCGCGCGGGCTCGCGCGAGGTCAAGGCCTACAGCCCGGGCTGGGACGTCCGCGACGAGGACTATCCCCACACCACGCTCGACCTCTCCCACACGGCGGTGTCCGGCACCGACGCACGCGACATGGCCTATGACCTCGGCGAGCGCCTCGCCCACGTGCACCTCGCTGACGGCTCGGGCTCGGCCCGCGATGAGCACCTCATCCCGGGGCGTGGCACTCAGCCGTGCGCCGAGGTGCTGCTTGATCTTGCTGCGAGAGGCTTCGACGGAACCGTGGTGGTCGAGGTGTCGACCCGTCGCGCTGCCGACCGCGCGGAGCGCGAGGCGGACCTCGCCGAGGCCCTGGCCTTCGCGCGGCGTCACCTCGGTCAGGTCCCGGCGACTCAGGGCCCCGCCTAGAGTGGGCGAAATGGCAGACGAGTCGCCGGCGGAGCCGGCCCGGGGCAGCAGTGATCAGGTGCGCGATGCGGCCATCGCCGCCGCGCGCAACGCCTTCGCCGCGGGGGGCTATGCCCGGACGACCTTTAAGGGGCTGGCTGCAGCCGCGGGGGTTGCTCCCACCGTGCTGCGCAAGTACTACGACAACAAGGACGCGGTCTTTGCCGCCGCGCTGAGGTTCCCCACCGATCCCGTGGGCGCGGTGCCGACCCTCCTCGCACCCGGTGTCGAGGGACTCGGCGAGCGCCTGGTGAGGTTCACGCTCGACACGCTGGGCGACCCCCAGGTGCGCGATGACCTCATGTCGATGGCCCGCTCGGGTGCATCGGCCGCGGCACTCACCAAGTCGCTGCAGGACTACCTCGACACGACCGTCATCGATCGCGTCGTGACGGCCGTCGGCGTGCCCGATGCCCGCATGCGCGTGGCGCTCATCTCGAGTTATCTCATTGGCGTCGCGGCCGGCCGCTATGTCATGCGCATCGAGCCGCTCGCTTCCGCAAGCGAGGAGTACGTCGTGCGCCTCGTCGCCCCGACGATCCAGGCGCTGCTCGACCCCAGGACCTCGCTTCCGAAACCGACACAGACAGGTGAGGCGCGATGATCGCCGTCATCGGGGCCGGAGCGATGGGTGAGGTCTTCGTGGCCGGGCTGCTGCGCGCGGGGACCGACCCGAGCAGGCTTGTCATCTCCGAGAAGCGGGCCGAGCGCGCCGACGAGGTCTCGCAGCGCCACGGTGTGCGCGCGGTGACCATCGCCGAGGCGGCGCGCGAGAGTGCCACCGTGCTGCTGCTCGTGAAGCCCCAGGACATCCCAGGCGTCATCGACGAGATGTCCGCGCTCATCGCCGATGGCACGGTTGTCATCTCCCTCGCCGCCGGAGTGCGACTGGCTGCCCTCGAGTCCGGTCTGGCGCGCGCGGCGGTCGTGCGCGCGATGCCCAACACCCCCGCGCTCGTCGACCTGGGCATCACCGCCATCTCGCCCGGCTCCTCGTGCTCGCCCCAGCAGGCCGACTACGTCGAGAGCCTGCTGTCCGCGGTCGGACCCGTCGTCCGCGTGCCGGAGGAGCTCCAGGACGCCGTCACGGCGACCTCGGGATCGGGACCGGCGTACGTCTTCCGCCTCATCGAGGCGATGGTCGCGGGCGCGATCGAAATGGGGATCGATCCGGCCGTGGCCCATCAACTCGTCACCCAGACGGTCCTGGGGGCCGCGACGATGGCGGCCCGCCCGGGCGCAGATCCGGCGGCCCTGCGCACCCAGGTCACCTCCCCGGGCGGCACGACGGCGGCCGCCCTGTCGGTCTTCGAGGCGGGAGACATCGCGGGTCTCGTCGCTGAGGCCATGCGCGCGGCCCGCGACCGCGGGCGGGAGCTCGGGGCGTGAGCGACTCGGTCGCGGTCGTCTGGGACGAGGCACTTCGTGCCTACGACTTCGGCCCCGGCCATCCGCTCGCACCCATCCGCGTGCAGCTCGCCATGCGTCTGGCGCGCGAGTTCGGCCTCCTCGAGAGCCCGGGTGTCGATGTCATCGCTCCCGTCGTGCCGGCCACGATCGAGCAGATCTCTGCGGTGCATGACCTCGAGTACATCGCCGCGGTGCAGCGAGCGTCCCTGGATCCGCGCGACGCCGATGCCGCGCGCGGTCTCGGCACGCCCGACGATCCCGCCTTTGCCGGCATGCACGATGCATCCGCGCTCGTCGCGGGCGCGACGCTCGCAGCAGCGCAGGCGGTGCACTCGGGGCGTGCGCAGCACGCGGTCAACATCGCGGGCGGCCTGCACCATGCGATGCCCGACGCGGCCGCCGGCTTCTGCATCTACAACGACATCGGGGTGGCGATGGCCTGGCTGCTCGCCCAGGGGGTGCAGCGGATCGCCTACATCGACGTCGACGTCCACCACGGCGACGGCGTACAGCGGATGTTCTACGACGACCCGCGCGTGCTCACGATCTCGCTCCACGAGAGCCCCCTCACGCTCTTCCCGGGCACGGGATTCGCCGAGGAAACCGGGGGGCCGGGGGCCTTGGGTAGCGCGGTGAATGTGGCACTTCCGGCGGGCACGGGCGACCAGGGCTGGCTGCGTGCCTTTCACGCGATCGTCCCCGACATCCTCGAGGCTTTCGACCCGCAGGTGATCGTGAGTCAGCACGGTTGCGACACGCACATCGACGACCCGCTCGCTCATCTGGCGCTCACCGTCGATGGTCAGCGCATGTCGTACGAGGCTATTCATCGTTGGGCCCATCGCTACGCGAGCGGGAGATGGATTGCCGTGGGAGGCGGCGGATACGAGTGGGTGGATGTGGTGCCGCGCGCGTGGACGCATCTCATCGCGGAGGCGGCAGGCACTCCGATCGATCCGGAGGCGGAGACACCCGAGGGCTTCCGCGAGTTCGTCGCGCAGACCCTCGGTCGCCCCGCGCCGGCGCGCATGACCGATGGCGCCCACCCCTGGCCCAAGCCCTTCGACCAGGGGTTCGATCCCGCCGATCCTGTCGACGCTGCCATCCTCGCGACACGCACCGCGGTCTTCCCCCTTCACGGCCTCGTCGCCGATCCCGACCCCTGGTTCTAGGCCGCCGGCGACCCCCTCGCCGCGTTACCTCGCCGCCCACTAGGCTCGAAATCTCGATTCCGCGTGACGGGCGGGACGCAGTGCAGTAGCGTCGCGGCGTCACGGGGTGCGAGACATCCCGACCGGAGGCAAGGAGCAGACATGAGCGGTGGACCTGAGCGCCCCCTGGCGGAGGTGCGTTTCCTGACCGTCGCCGAAGTTGCGTCGCTCATGCGCGTGTCCAAGATGACGGTCTACCGACTCGTCCACGCCGGCGAGCTGCCTGCCGTGCGGGTGGGCCGCTCCTTCCGCGTCCCTGAGCAGGCAGTCCACGATTACCTGCGCACCTCCTACATCGAGGCCGGCTGAGCACAGCGGCTTTGCCGGGCCTGCGGGCTACGCCGCCTGCGGCAGCCCCGAGCCGATCGGATAGTGTCAAGCCTCCCGGGAGTGCGCCGGGATCTTCGCGGAGTGAATGAGGTATTCGATGGGCTCGGTGGTCAAGAAGCGCCGCAAGCGCATGGCCAAGAAGAAGCACCGCAAGCTGCTTAAGCGCACGCGCGTCCAGCGCCGCAACAAGAAGTAGTGGGCCATGGGTCGCGTCGTGCTCGTCACGGGCGCTGCCCGCCACCTCGGTGGCCTCATGGTTCGGGCCCTCGTCCGCGACTCTTCGGTCGATCGGGTGGTCGGCGTCGACGTCGTACCCCCGAGGCGCCCCCTACTCGGGGCTGAGTTCATTCGAGCGGATATCCGCAATCCCGTCATCGGGCGCGTCCTCGCCTCGGCCGAGGTCGACACGGTCGTGCACATGGGCGTCATCGCCACGTCGCAGCAGGCGGGTGGCCGCACCGCGATGAAGGACATCAACGTCATCGGCACGATGCAGCTCCTCGCCGCCTGCCAGAAGTCGGAGTCCGTCAGCCGCCTCGTCGTGAAGTCCACCTCCTCCGTCTACGGCGCCGGGCCACGCGACCCCGCGCTCTTCACCGAGGGCATGTCACCCAAGCATCCGCCGACTTCGGGGTGGGCCAAGGACTCCGTCGAGGTCGAGGGCTACGTGCGTGGCTTCGCGCGTCGGCGCCCTGACGTCGATGTGTCGATCCTGCGCCTCGCCAATGTCATCGGGCCGCGCGTCGAGACCGCGATGACGGCGTACTTCACCCTGCCGCTCATCCCCACGGTGATGGGCTTCGACGCGCGCCTGCAATTCATCCACGAGGACGACGCCATTACCGCCCTGCATCGGGCCGTAACCGGTGTCGTCACGGGTGTCTTCAACATCGCCGGTGACGGCGTCCTGGCGCTCTCCCAGGCGGTGCGCCGCACCGGGCGCCCCACCATCTCCGTCCCGGCGGGCATGCTCGGGGTCGTGGGCCGGGCTCTGGCCCCTACTCGGCTGGTCGACTTCTCCGCGGAGCAGGTCCGCTTCCTCACCTACGGGCGCGCCATCGACACCGGTCGCGCTCAGCGCGAACTCGGCTTCACCGCCAAACGGTCGACGTCGGCGGCATTCGATGAGTTCCTCGCGGGCCATGACCTGCGTCCTGGCTTCGTCAACGGCATCCTCGACGGTGCCGCCAGCCTGCTCTCGTCTCGGGGGGCTGCGCATGCCTGACGCCCGGATCATCCCGCTCGACCCCGAGGGTCACCGAGCACCGCGCGCCGACGTCGACGAGGGCGCGGGCTTCCTCGACTTCCTACGCCGTCGGCTCACCGGCGATTACGCGGTCGACGACTTCGGCTTCGATGCCGACCTGACCGACCACGTGCTCATCCCGCCGCTGCGGCCTCTCTTCGAGCGGTGGTTCCGCGTGGAGGTGCGCGGTATCGACCGGGTTCCCTCGACCGGCGGCGCGCTCATCGTCGCCAACCACTCGGGCACCATCGCACTCGATTCGTTGATGACGCAGGTCGCGCTCTATGACCACCACCCGGCTCAGCGCCACCTGCGCATGCTGGGTGCCGACCTGGTCTTCCAGACACCCTTCCTCGCCGCGCTCGCACGCAAGGCTGGGCACACGCTGGCTTGCATGCCCGATGCCGAGCGACTCCTCGGAGGTGGCGAGCTCGTGGGCGTCTGGCCCGAGGGCTTCAAGGGGGTCGGGAAGCCTTTCAGCGAGCGCTACAAACTGCAGCGCTTCGGGCGCGGGGGCTTCGTCTCGGCCGCGCTGCGGACCGGCGTACCCATCATCCCCACGGCGATCGTGGGTGCCGAGGAGACCTATCCCATGCTCGGCAACATCGCCCCACTCGCGCGCCTGCTGGGCCTGCCGTACTTCCCGATGACGCCGACCTTCCCCTGGCTCGGCCCGCTCGGGATGGTCCCGCTCCCGAGTCGTTGGATCATCGAATTCGGCGAGCCGGTGCACACGGAGGACCTCGCCGAGGACGCTGATGATCCGATGGCGGTCCTCGAGCTCACCGACGCCGTCCGCGAGCGCATCCAGCAGTCGCTGTACCGACTCCTCGTCCAGCGCGAGTCAACCTTCTAACCCCCGATCATTTGTCCCGCTAAGCGGGAGAAATGATCATTTCAGGGGTGAATCGAGGTCGATTCTTTCCATTTGTCCCGCTAAGCGGGAGAAATGGAAAGGTGGCGGGGTGGCGCCTCAGCGGCGGGCAAGGCGGCCCACGGCGTAGCCGGCAGCGACGCCCAGGCCCACTCCCGCGGTCGCAGCGATTGCCGGGACGGCGGCGCGACGTGCCTGCGCACGGCGACGGAAGTCAAGAATCGGCCAGTCGTGGTCGCGCGCGTGGGCGCGCAGGAGCGGGTCGGGGTTGACAGCGACCGGGTGCCCGACGAGCGACAGCATGGGGATGTCGTTGGCTGAGTCGGAGTACGCCGAGCAGCGCGAGAGGTCGAGCCGTTCGCGGTCGGCGATGGCCCGCACGGCCTCGGCCTTGGCAAGGCCGTGGAGCGGGGCGCCCACCAGTCGCCCGGTGTAGACGCCGCCGCGCACGTCGGCCACCGTGCCGAGCGCGCCCGTGAGCCCCAGGTGCTTGGCGATGATGGTGGCCAGCTCGACGGGGGTCGCCGTGACCAGCCACACCCGCTGGCCCGCATCGAGGTGCTCCTGCGCGAGCGCCAGCGTGCCCGGGATGAGCTTGTCCGACATCTCCTCGTCGAAGATCCGCTCGCCGAGATCCACGAGCTCATCCACGCGGCGCCCTGCGACGAAGGACAATGCCGACGCGGTGGCCGAGGCCATGTCCTCCAGGTCCTCCGAGCCGCTCAGGACGAAGCGGAGCTGGCGGCGGCCGAAGTCCACGACCTGCCGGGAATCGAAGAAGCGTCGGCGCGCCAGGCCCACCGCGAAGTGGAAGATGCTCGCCCCGCGCATGATGGTGTTGTCGACGTCGAAGAACGCCGCGGCGGTCGGGTCGACCGGCGCACCGCCCTCGGGCATGACCTCGGCCGCAGCCGCTGCCGCCTCGCCGGCATGGCGGTAGGCGGGGAGCACGGGCGAGCGACGGACCATTCGGCCAGACTAGGGGGGTGGCAGATGAGCGCGTGATCCTCGTGGGCAAGCCGGGCTGCCACCTGTGCGATGACGCGAGGGAGATCGTGGCGGCCGTGTGCGACGAGACCGGGGTTGCCTGGGGGGAGGTCTCGATCCTCGACGATCCCGAGCTCGCCGATCGCTACGCCGAGCAGATCCCCGTGGTCCTCGTGGACGGGGTGGTCCATGATTTCTGGCGCGTGGACGCGGGGCGCCTCCGGCAGGCGGTCACGACCACGTAAACACCGATAGTCGGACGACCACGTCCGTTGAGGTTTGTATCCGGCGTTCACAAGCGCCTACCCTGGGGGCTCACCCGCCGGCTACCCGCCGCGCCTGTACCGCCAGGTAGGTCTCACCGTGTCCCTTCATATCGCGCCCTCGCGCGCTCGTGACGAGGTGCCCACGGCCACCGTGGAGCGACTCCCGGTGTATCTGCATGTCCTTGACCGCCTCCGGGCCTCCGGTGTCGCCACGGTCTCCTCGGCCGAGTTGGCCGAGCGCAGCGGGGTGACGAGCGCCAAGCTGCGCAAGGACCTGTCCCACCTCGGCTCCTTCGGCACGCGCGGTGTGGGCTACGACGTCGACTTCCTCCACCGCAGCATCGCCGGCTGGCTCGGAGTCCACGAACCGCTGAGCGTGGTCATCGTTGGCCTCGGCAACCTCGGCCACGCGCTCGCGACCTACCGCGGGTTCGCGGGCGGAGGCTTCCGGATCGTCGGCCTCATCGACGTCGATCCCGGTGTTATTGGCCGCGAGGTGCCGTGCGGGGACGCGTCGCTCACCGTGCGTCCCCTTGCTGACCTCGCGCAGGTCGCGGCGAGCGCGCAGATCGGAGTCATCGCCACGCCGGGTGCGGCTGCCCAGGATGCGTGCGATCGCCTTGTTGCCGCCGGCATCACACACATTCTCAGCTTCGCCCCCCGCTTCCTCTCGGTGCCTCCGGGAGTTGAGGTCCGCGCGATCGATGTCGGCGTCGAATTGCAGATCCTGGCCTTCCGGCAACGCCAAGCAGCGCACGAACCCGGGGCGGTGAGCGCATAGTCGCTCCCGCCCATCCGCAGACCACCCACCTCCCACGATCCGAAGGTTCCCCGTGACCGCAACCCGTACAAAGAAGAAGCTCGGCCCCGTCGCCCTCGTCGCGGCCGGCCCGGGCGACCCCGAGCTCCTGACGCTGCGTGCCGCCGAACTCCTCCGCACGGCCGAGCGCGTCGTCGCGGACTTCGATGCCGTCGACATCGCACGCGGCTTCGTCCGCGACGATGCCGAGCTCGTCGCTGCCGTCGACGCTAAGGGCCTCCCTCTGGATCACGCGGGCCGAGCCAAGCTCGTGATCGATTCAGCGCGCGACGGCCTGCGCACCGTGCGCCTGCTCGCCGGCGATCCCGTGCTCGATGGATCCCTTGCCGTGGAGTCGGCAGCACTGCGCAAGGCCAAGGTCCCCTTTGAGATCGCCCCCGGCGTGAGCATGGCGGTGGCCGTGCCCGCCTACGCCGGCCTGGGACTCACCGGTCGCCGCAGTCGCGAGGTCCACGTCGTTAGCGCCTCGGACCCCGATGTCGATTGGACCCCGCTCGCACGCGATCGAGTGACGGTCGTCGTGCCCGACGGTGCAGATGCCGCTCCGGCGATCGCCAAGGCCCTCGTCACCGCCGGGCGTCCGGGGGATACCCCCATGATCATCACGCGCGGCGGCACGACCGTGGAGCAGCGCTCGATCATCACGACACTCGATGACGTCGCTAATGACGTCAAGACCGCCAAGCAGGCCGGACCCGGCGTGGTCGTGGTCGGCGAGGTCGTCACCCAGCGCGATCGGATGGCGTGGTTCGACGTCAAGCCGCTCTTCGGCTGGCGCGTGCTCGTGCCGCGGACCCAGGACCGCGCCGACGACCTGCTCGATCGACTCGTCCGCTTCGGTGCGATCCCGGTCGAGGTGTCGACCATCAGTGTCGAGCCCCCGCGCACGCCCCAGCAGATGGACCGGGCCGTGCACGGCCTCGTCTCGGGTCGCTACGAGTGGATCGGCTTCACGAGTGTCAACGCCGTGCGCGCGGTGCGCGAGAAGCTCGAGCAGTACGGCCTCGATGCCCGCTCCTTCGCCGGACTCAAGGTCGCGGCGGTCGGGGCCGACACGGCGAGGGCGCTCGTGGCCTTTGGCGTGCAGCCCGACCTCGTCCCGGTGGGCGAGACGTCCACGCAGGCGCTCCTTGAGGAGTGGCCGCCGTACGACGAACTGATCGATCCCATCAACCGCGTCTTCCTTCCGCGCGCCGACATCGCCACGGAGACCCTGGCCGCCGGTCTCGCGGAGCTCGGCTGGGAGGTCGAGGACGTCACGGCGTACCGGACCGTGCGCGCTGCGCCGCCGCCCGCCGAGACGCGCGAGGCCATCAAGTCAGGTGGCTTCGATGCCGCGCTCTTCACCTCGAGCAGCACCGTGCGCAATCTCGTGGGCATCGCGGGCAAGCCGCACACCACGACGATCATCGCGTGCATCGGGCCGCAGACGGCCAAGACTGCGGA
>CAZLMT010000002.1:0-10075 GCA_964560615.1 uncultured Actinomyces sp. | reverse complement strand
TCGCCGAGGATCCCACGGCCGTTTCGCGCGCCGAAGCCCTCGCGGCCCACGGCGAGGAGCTGCGCATCGCGGCGCTCGAGGCCGGGGAGTCCTCCTGGCGTCCGAGTCGTCGCCGCGCGGCCGCGCGCCGCAAGGCGACCTGAGCCCTGAGATGACGAGCCAGAGCGACCGCACGGTCGTGCACGTGCTGCGCCACGGAGAGGTGCACAATCCCGAGGGCGTTCTCTACGGGCGCCTCCCGGACTACCACCTCTCCGATCGCGGTCGTGCGATGGCCGACCGTGCTGCCGAGGCCCTGTCCGGTCGCGATATCGCCCGGGTTGTCGCGTCACCCCTGGACCGGGCGCAGGAGACGGCATCTCCCATCGCGGCGGTGCACGGGCTCGAGATCGTGACGGACCCGCGGGTCATCGAGGCCGGCAATGTCTTTGAGGGTCAGCGCGTGGGCGTGGGCGATGGTGTCCTGCGACAGCCGCGCGCGTGGCGACACCTCTGGAATCCCCTTACGCCGTCGTGGGGCGAGCCCTACGTCGACCTCGCCGATCGGATGACCGAGGCGATCCACGATGCGCGCGACCAGAGCCGTGGGCGCGAGACCGTCATCGTGAGCCACCAGCTCCCGATCTGGATCGCCCGTCTGCACGCCGAGGACAAGCGCCTGTGGCACGACCCCCGCAGGCGCGAATGCTCCCTCGCGTCACTCACATCCTTCGAGTTCGACGGCGATCGGCTCGCGTCCGTCGCATATTCTGAGCCCGCGGCCGATTTGCTCCCCGGAGCCAAGGGCCGGGGTGCCTGACTCCTGCCGTCGTGTGACGATCGACGTATGCGACGACTGATCCCCGCGTTGGCCGCGGTCCTCCTCATCACCGCTTGCGGCTCCGCGGGCGCGAGCGGCGATGAGGGTGACGGGACAGCATTCGTCGCTGGCGATGGCTCGATCGTGCTCATCGCTGCCGAGGAGCGCGGCCCCGCTCCCGATCTGGTCGGTCCCACCCTCGAGGGCGGCGAGTTCCGCCTGCGTGACCACATCGGCGAGGTCGTCGTACTCAATGTCTGGGCGTCCTGGTGCGCCCCTTGCCGCGCCGAAGCCCCCGAGCTTGAGGCCGTCTGGCGAGAGGTGCGCGACGACGGCGTGCAGTTCGTCGGTCTCGACACGCGAGACACCGTCGAGGCGGCCCGGGCGTTCATCGAGTCGTACGACATCACCTACCCCAACGTGATCGATGCCGACGGCCGACTCCAGCTCCTCTTCAGTGACACGCTGCCACCGCAGGCGATCCCCTCGACCCTGGTCGTCGATCGCGAAGGCCGAGTGGCCGGCCGCATCCTGGGCCGCGTCACCGAAGCGACGCTGACAGCTCTCATCGAGGACGTCGCGAAGTCGTAGGCTGCTGACGTGGGCATCGCGGAGACCGTGGCTAGTGGCAGCCTGCTGCTCGCCATGCTCTTGGCCTTTGCGGCCGGGATCGTCTCCTTTGCCAGTCCGTGCGTCCTGCCCCTCGCGCCGGGCTATCTCTCCTACGTCACCGGTCTCACCGGCGCTGAGATCGCAGGGGAGGAGCGGGGAGGCACGACGACCGTGGCGGTGAAGAGCCGCGTCCTGCTGGGCAGCGTGCTCTTCGTCCTCGGCTTCTCCGTGGTCTTCGTGTCCTACGGACTGCTCTTCGGCGGTCTGGGCTCGCTGCTGCTGGAGTATCAGGCGGTCATCAGCCGCGTGCTCGGCGTGCTCGTCATCCTCATGGGCCTGTCCTTCATGGGAGTCCTGCCCGGCATGCAGCGCGAGTGGCGCATGCACCGCATGCCTAGCTATAGCGTGTGGGGCGCTCCTGTGCTCGGCGTCCTCTTCGGGCTGGGCTGGACCCCGTGCATCGGTCCGGCGCTCACGGCGGTGCAGAGCCTGGCCTTCACGGAGGCGAGCGCAGCACGCGGTGCACTGTTGTCCATGGTCTACTGCCTCGGCCTGGGGCTGCCCTTCATCCTGCTCGGGCTGCTCTTCCGCCAGGCTGCCGGCACGCTCGCGTGGGTGCGCCGGCACTACGTGCTCATCATGCGCATCGGCGGTGGCCTGCTCGTGGCGATCGGCATCCTGCTCGTCACCGGCGTATGGGACTCGCTCACGATCTGGATGCGCACGCTCGTGCCGGGCTTCGAGACGCCGATCTAGGCCACCTCTCCGCGAATTGTGCGGCTCAGTGTCGATCTGACGCGCACTGAGCCGCACAATTCCCGCGGGACCAGCAACCGGGACCATCAACTTCGGGAGATCGAGCGAGCTGTTGTCGCTGGGTTTCCCCAAGTTCACGGCCCGGCCCGGGAGGTGCAGCATCCGCTGGGGGCTTCGAGACGCCGATCTGGGCCACCTGGGAGCGCGCGCTCGGCCCTCCCGGGGCAGACTGGACTAGGAGATGACCACTACCACCGACCTTCCCCCCGCCGAGCCCGCGGCCCCGCCGCCGCTCGACGCGGTCGGCTTCGCCCGGTGGTGCTGGCGCCAACTCACGAGCATGCGCATAGCGCTGCTCCTGCTCTTCCTCCTCGCGATCGCCGCGATCCCCGGCTCCGTGCTCCCGCAGCGAGGCCTCGACCCCATCCGGGTGACCGAGTGGATCGAGGGCAACCCGACCTGGGGCCCCGTCCTCGACCGCCTCGGGTTCTTCGATGTCTACGCCGCCCCGTGGTTCGCCGCGATCTATCTCCTGCTCTTCGTCTCCGTCATCGGCTGTGTCCTGCCCCGGACCCGCCAGCACTGGCGCGCGCTGCGAAGTGCGCCCCCGGCAGCCCCTCGGCGGCTGGATCGGATGCCCGAGCACCGGTCACTCGACTCCACCGCGCCGGCTGATGTGATCCTGGACCGCGCGTACGACGACCTGAAGGCGCGGCGCTGGCGCGTCGCTCGCGGCGATGGCTGGGTCTCGGCCGAGAAGGGCTACTGGCGCGAGACAGGCAACCTGCTCTTCCACGCGTCACTCATCGCCCTACTCATCGCCGTGGGCTACGGCGCACTCTTCGGCTGGCGTGGCAATGTCATCGTGCGCGAGGGCAGCGGATTCTCCGACACCCTGACCCAGTACGACGCCTGGGGTGGCGGTCGTCTCGTGGATCCCGCGTCACTTCCCCCCTTCGCCTTCACCCTCGAGGACTTCCGGGTGGAGTTCGAGCGCGGTGAGGCCCAAAGGGGAGCACCGCTCCTCTTCGAGGCCGATCTCACGCTCTGGCCGGCACCGGGTGAGCCTGCGGAGCCCGCGATCGTGCGCGTCAATGAGCCCCTCAGCATCGACGGCGCGAAGGTCTTCCTCGTCGGACACGGCTACGCGCCGGAGCTGCGACTCACCGACGCCCTCGGCCGGGTCGTCCACGACGAGGGCGTGGTCTTCTTGCCGCAGGACGGCAACCTCACCTCGACCGGCGTACTCAAGGCCCCGGATGCCACGCCGTCCATCGGCATCGAGGCGCTCTTCCTTCCGACAGCTGCGGTCGACGACGTGCGCGGGCCGCACTCCACCTTCCCCGAGGCAGACGATCCGGCGGTCTTCCTCTCCGCCTGGGCGGGTGACCTGGGACTCGACTCAGGCGTACCCCAGAGCATCTACGCGCTCGACACCGAGGGCATGACCCAGCTCGGCATCGAGGCGCTGCGGCCCGGCGAGACGTGGGAGCTCCCGGGAGGCAACGGCACGGTGGAGTTCGTCGGCCTCATCCGGTGGGCGTCCTTCCAGATCGCCCACGATCCGGGCAAGGAGCCCGCCCTCGCCGCATCTGTCGTGGCGCTGGTCGGGCTCATGATGTCGCTGTTCATCCAGCGCCGCCGGGTGTGGGTCCGCGCGAGTGAATCCGCGGCGGGGGTTACGGTGGTGACGGTCGCAGGTCTTGCCCGCAGTGACGAGGCAGATCTCGCGCCCGAAGTGGACGCCGTGGTCGACGCCCTCGACGAAGGGAGTGGCAGGTCATGACATCGGCATCGCTCGCCGAGTGGAGCAACCTCGCGGTCTACTCCTCGATGTTCCTGCTCATCGTTGCCCTCATCGCCTTTGCCATCAGCTTCGCCGCACGCGGACAGCGGGTGATCACCCCTGAGCTCGTGACGGCGGGCGGCGGCGGACATGAGTCCCCGGCTCCTGCGGACGCGACCGAGGGTCCCGCCCCCGGAAGCCGGGTCGGCAATATCGCCATGACGCTCACGTGGCTCGCAACCGGCCTGCTCCTCGTGGGCCTGGTGCTCCGCGGACTCTGGGCGGGACGCGTGCCGTGGGGCAACATGTACGAGTTCTCGCTCGCCTGGACCTTTGGCATCCTCGCCGTGTTCCTGGTCGTGTCCCTGCGCCGTGACATCCGCTGGCTGGGGCTCCCCGTCGTCTTCCTCGCCCTGCTCAGCCTCGGCCTCGCCGTCACCGTGCTCTACACCGAGGCAGCCCAGCTCGTGCCCGCGCTGAAGTCCTGGTGGCTGGTGATCCACGTCGCCTCCGCCATCATCTGCGGCGGTGCCTTCACCGTGGCAGCGGCAATCTCCGGCCTCTACCTCTGGCGCGAACGCGCGGAACGTAAGGGCCGCGTGACGGGCATGGTGGCGTCACTGCCCGATGCGTCGCGCCTGGACACCCTCGCTTACCGGATCCTCGCCTTTGCCTTCCCGCTGTGGACCTTCGCGGTGATCAGCGGTGCGATCTGGGCGGAGAATGCCTGGGGTCGATACTGGGGCTGGGACCCCAAGGAGACGTGGGCCTTCATCACCTGGGTTATCTACGCCGGATATCTTCATGCCCGATCGACGGCGGGCTGGCGCGGCCGACGTGCGGCGTACATCTCGATCCTGGGCTTCGTGTCGTTCCTCATCAACTACTTCGGCGTCAACATCTTCGTCAACAGCCTGCATTCGTACGCCGGTCTCTAGGTCGACGGCTGCCCGTCGGCCTCGCCGCGGCGGCGCTTCATGCGCTCGCTCCAGGCGTCGTCATCGAGTTGGCGCAGGAAGGCCGGATCGTCGTCGGGGGCGACGGGCCCGCGCTTGCGCCGACGGCCCTGTCCGCGTGGCCGGCCGCCCAGGAGCCACAGCACCCCGCCCAGGAGCGGGATGAGCACGACGATGAGAAGCCAGACGTACTTCGGGAGGGTCCGGATGCTCGCGCCGGAGGTGCGCAGGACATCGACAATGAACCAGATGTAGACGGCCAGTCCCAGCAGGACCGCGACGACTCTGAGCATGCTCACCTCCCGCGACCACGATAACCCCCCGCCACTCCCACCGCGCGATCACGCCTCTGCCCCCGAGCGTGGCCGCCGTGCGGCAACGCAGATAACGTGGAGGGATGCGCGGCATCGCGGTCTACACGGGCCTGCGGGTGGCTCTCCTTGCGGCGGTGTGGCTGCTCATCCAGGTGGTCACTCCCATGCGGGGGCTCCTCGCGGTCGCCGTGGCGCTCGTCATCTCCGGTGCGATCAGCTTCATCGTCTTGGATCGCACGCGCGACAAGGCGAGCGCGGGACTCTCGGGCGTCTTCCGTCGCATCGACGAGCGCATCGAGCGCAGCAAGGTGGCCGAGGACTTCGATGACGGACCGGTCCCCTCAGGACAGCCGGTCCCCTCAGGACAGGGCGAGGCCCGCCCCGAGCAGGAGGCCGTAGACCAGCACGAGGAGTCCGCTGGCTTGCAGGACCGGGACGAGAGCGCGCCCGGTGGCGCCGGTGGTCACCGCGATGACGGGGCGGATCGCCAGGGCGGCGGAGACGATGCCGAGCCACGCGAAGGCCAGGCCGAGTCCACCCGGTAGTGCGATCGCTGGGATGACGGCGTAGGCCGAGACGACGAGTACGACGTACCCCACCCGCGTGGCTCGATCACCCATCCGCACGGCGAGCGTGCGCTTGCCGACCGCGGCATCGGTGGGGATATCGCGCAGGTTGTTGGCCACGAGCACGGCGCAGGTGAGCGCTCCGACTCCGATCGAAGCGACCCAGGCGGCCGCGGGGATCGTGAGTGCCTGGACGTACGCCGTGCCGACGACGGGCACGACACCAAAGAACGCGAAGACGAAGACCTCACCGAGCCCGAAGTAGCCGTAGGGCTTGGGCCCGCCGGTGTAGAGCCAGGCCGCGAGGAGTGCCACGCCGCCGACGGCGAGCAGCCACCACTGCCCGATGAGCGCCACCAGGATGAGGCCGGCCGCAGCGGAGACGAGCAGGCTTGCCAGAGCCGCGAGGCGCACGTGCGCCGGAGCCGCGAGCCCTTGTCCCACGAGTCGCACCGGTCCGACACGCTCCGTGTCGGTGCCGCGGATCCCGTCGCTGTAGTCGTTGGCGTAGTTGGCGCCGATCTGCGCGGCGAGCATGACGATCAGCGCGAGGCCGGCTCGCACGGGCTGGACCGCGCCGATGGTGGCGGCCGCGCCGGTGCCCACGGCGATGGGAGCGATGGCGGCGCCGAGCGTGCGCGGGCGCGCGCCCTCGACCCACTCGCGTGCGGTGGCCATGCGACCTCCCGATCAGTCGGTCTGCGCGAGTGCGCGTAGGCCGAGGCGGTCGATCTTGCCACTGGGCAGCATCGGCAGGCTCGCGACAGGCACGACCTCGGGTCGCGCCGCGCCTCCGAGTCTCTCGGCGACCAGCGGTGCGATGGCGCTGAGCCCTGCGGGGTCTTCCATGACGACGTAGGCGACGAGACGGTGACCCTGACGTGGATCCGGGACCGCGACGACGGCTGCTTCGCGGACACCCAGCTCGCTGAGGACGATGGCCTCGATCGCGCCCAGCGCCACCTTGACCCCGTGCACGGCGACGACGTCGTCGATTCGCCCCGCAATACGCAGGCGACCGTCTACCCAGGCACCGTGATCGGCGGTGCGGAATCGACGCTGGCTGCCCGCACCGCTGAACTCCGGCGATTGCCCGTGGTCTCCCCGGTATCCCGCGGCGATCTGCGGCCCGACGACGTCGATGCGCTGGGTGTCTCCATCAAGCTCGACGCGGACCCCGGGGAGGGGGACGCCGTCGTACACACAGCCCCCCGTGGTCTCGGTCATGCCGTACGTCGTCACGAGCCGGACGCCCGCGTGACGTGCACGCTCAGCGAGGTCGTCGGGTGTGGCGGCAGCGCCGACGAGCACGGTGGTCGCACCTGTCAGCCATGCGGTGGCCTTGGGCGAGGCGAGGATGTCCGCCAGCTGCGTGGGCACGATCGAGATCGCGAAGGGCTCCTCGATGCGCAGGCCGAGCAAATCCTCGACACGGAAGGCAGTGGCGCCGCCGACCGACGGCAGCGCGTGCAGGGCGGTCCCGGCCAGGTGAGTGCGGACGATCGCGCCGAAGCCGCCGATCGAGGTCACCGGCAGGGCGAGGACCCACGAGCACGCGCGCAGTCCGGGGATGTGCGCCCATGAGGCCTCCACGGCGGCACGCAGATTGGCACGGGTCACGAGGACGCCGCGGGGTGCGCCGGTCGACCCGCTGGTCGCGGCGACCAAGGCGGTGTCGTCGTCTTCGACAGGCTCATCGGGGCGGACGCACGCTCGCACCATCCGCGCGTAGTCCTCGCTCACATGCCGTGACGGCACCGGGATCAGCGTGAAGGGGGCGCCGTCGCCCTCCATGCGTGCCGCGAGGGCCGCGCGCGCCGCCTCGATCCCGGCAGGGCCGGGGGGCACGTCGACCGCACGCAGTGGGAGTGCCGCCATGCGGACGAGAGTAGGCCTGACTAGGTTTGGCGCTACCGGTGATCCCCACCGGCCCACACGAAGGAGTCACCGGTGGCGCAGGAGTTCGATTCCCGCAACCGATATCCCCTGCCGCCCGTCGTGGCCGAGGGATCCCCCGCCTTCACGGACCCGGGCTACTCGAGCATCGTGCCCGCGTGCGATTGGGTGAGCGTCGGGGACTACGGCGATATCCGCTACGAGCATTCGACGGGCGATGCCGCCGGCATCGCCAAGATCACCATCGATCGCCCGCACAAGCGCAATGCCTTCCGGCCCCAGACGCTCTTCGAGATCTCCGACGCCCTCAATGAGGCGCGCGATGACGACAGCATCGGCGTCATCATCCTCACCGGCCAGGGCGACTGGGCCTTCTGCAGCGGCGGCGACCAGATGATCCGCGGTGACGACGGCTACATCGGAGACGATGACGTCGCCAAGAAGGGCATCGGCCGACTCAACGTCCTCGACCTTCAGATCCAGATCCGGCGCACGCCCAAGCCGGTCGTCGCCATGATCGCGGGTTACGCCGTCGGCGGCGGCCACGTGCTCCATGTCGTCTGCGATCTGTCGATCGCCGCGTCCAATGCGCGCTTCGGCCAGACCGGTCCCAAGGTCGGTTCCTTCGACGGCGGCTACGGCTCCGGCCTGCTGGCGCGCACCATCGGGATGAAGCGCTCGCGCGAGGTCTGGATGCTCTGCCGGCAGTACGGCGCGGAGCAGGCCTACGACTGGGGGCTGGTCAACTCCGTCGTCCCGCTCGCCGATCTCGAGCGCGAGACCGTGGACTGGGCTCAGCAGATGCTCGCGCTCTCCCCGCTGGCGCTGCGCATGCTCAAGGCCTCGCATAACGCCGCCGACGATGGTCTCGCCGGAGTGCAGCAGCTCGCCGGCGACGCGACGCTGCTCTTCTACATGACGGAGGAAGCGCAGGAGGGCCGCGATGCCTATGCCCAGCGCCGCTCGCCGGACTTCGCGAAGTTCCCGCGACGCCCCTGATCGACGTGGACGTCACCCTCTCCGACATCCTGCGCGATGCCGTCCCCTATGCCCTGCCGCTCACGCGCCGCTTCCGGGGGATCGATGTGCGCGAGGGTCTGCTCATCCGAGGACCGAGCGGATGGGGCGACTTCGCGCCCTTCGATGACTACGCCCCGCGAGGCTGTGCGCTGTGGCTCGCCTCCGCTGTGGAAGCGGCCTTCGGCACCTGGCCCGAGCCGCGCCGCGAGATCGTGCCGGTCAACGCCATCATCCCGGCCGTGTCGGCCCAGGATGCGGCTGCTCTGGCGCGCCAGGCGGTGCTGGAGCACGGGTGCACGACCATCAAGGTCAAGGTCGCGGCCATGGGCGAGGTGCTCGCCGATGACGAGGCGCGGGTGGCGGCGATTCGCGACGCTGCTGACAGTGCGCTTGCGTCCGAGGGCGGCGGCACCGCAAGCATCCGCCTCGATGCCAATGGCGGTTGGTCTGCCGATGACGCGGCGCGCGCACTCGGCCGCCTCGGTGCCTATGGCATCGAGTACGTCGAGCAGCCGTGCGCGACGGTCGATGAGACGCTCGTCCTCCGACGTGTCATCGATCTGCCGATTGCCCTTGACGAGTCGGTGCGCTTCGGCGATCCGCGCGCATTCGAGGCCGCCGACATCGTCATCCTCAAGGCTGCGCCTCTCGGCGGTGTCGCCGCGGCGCTCGAGCTCGCTCGATCCTGGGGCGGCCCCGTCGTGGTGAGCGGCTCCCTGGATTCGGCGGTAGGGCTGGTGAGCGGACTTGCGCTCGCCGCTGCGCTCACGGGTGATCCGCCCGCGTGTGGCTTGGGCACCGGCACGCTGCTCGCCCGCGATGTCATCTCCCCGCCGCTGGTGCCCTTCCAGGGGCACATGCCCGTCGAGAGAGTGGCCCCGGACCTCGACGCGCTCATGGCGGCGCGCGACCTCGTCGGCGATCAGCGCGCGCGATGGTGGCGCCAGCGTCTCGTCGATGCCTGGGAGTCCGGCGGTGCCGGACTCGTCGAAGCCCTCGACGCATAGAAGGCTGGCGATCCGGGTGCCCGAGCGCGCTGCCGCCGGCCCCGTGAGCTGACTGTCCTGCCCCTCCGGGAGCACTGTGGTCAAATGTGGGTCAATCGTCGGTCGCAGTGGCTGCACCGGCAGGGGTTGACTGGACCAGCCGAACCTCCGCCGCTGACAACAGCTGGAACTCGGTGACCTACGGTGATGACACATTCGTCGCGGTGTCCCAAGACGGTGCTAACCGGGTGATGACCTCCCCGGACGGCATCAACTGGGACATCCGAGCCTCCGCCGCTGACAGCCTCTGGAGCTCGGTGACCTACGGCAACGGCCTGTTCGTCGCGGTGTCCAGCAGCGGCACCCGTGACCGGGTGATGACCT
>CAZLMT010000001.1:59735-61759 GCA_964560615.1 uncultured Actinomyces sp. | reverse complement strand
GCCTTCGGCATCGGCACCAGCGAGGTGGAGCACGTGCTCGCCACGCAGACGCTGCCGCTCAAGCCCTTCAAGACCATGGCGATCACCGTCAACGGCCCGCTGCCTGACGGCGTCACGGCCAAGGACCTCATCCTCGCGGTGATCGCGCGCATCGGCACGGGTGGTGGCCAGGGCTACGTGCTGGAGTACCGCGGCGAAGGTGTCCAGGGGCTCTCCATGGAAGGCCGCATGACGCTGTGCAACATGTCGATCGAGGCGGGTGCGCGCGCCGGCATGGTCGCACCAGACGAGACGACGTTCACCTACCTCGAGGGTCGGCCCCATGCGCCCACGGGCGCGGACTGGGACGCCGCCCTGGCCTACTGGCAGACGCTGCGCACCGATGACGACGCCACCTTCGACGCCGAGGTCATCATCGAGGCCAGTGAGCTCAGCCCCTTCGTCACCTGGGGCACCAACCCCGGCCAGGGCGTACCCCTCGCCGGATCAGTGCCCTCCCCGGAGGACGCAGCGGACGAGGTGGAGCGGGTCGCCATCGAGCGGGCGCTCGAATACATGGACCTTGCGCCGGGCACCCCGATCCGCGAGATCCCCGTCGACACCGTCTTCGTCGGCTCCTGCACCAACGGCCGCATCGAGGACCTGCGCGCCGTCGCGTCGATCCTCGAGGGTCGCAAGGTCGCTGACGGCGTACGCATGCTGGTCGTGCCGGGCTCGGTCAAGGTGCGACTGCAGGCGATGTCCGAGGGACTCGACAAGGTCTTCGTCGATGCCGGAGCGGAGTGGCGCGAGGCCGGCTGCTCGATGTGCCTGGCGATGAATCCCGACAAGCTCACCCCGGGTGAGCGCAGCGCGTCGACCTCCAACCGCAACTTCGAAGGCCGCCAGGGCCCCGGTGGCCGCACCCACCTGGTGTCGCCGCAGGTCGCCGCGGCCACCGCCGTCAGCGGCCATTTCGCCTCGCCCGCCGACCTGGCCTGATTCGACCGATCCGCTGAGCGAGGAGCCACATGGACGCCTTCACCGTGCACACGGGCACTGCCGCACCTCTGCGTCGCAGCAATGTCGATACCGACCAGATCATCCCTGCCGAATACCTCAAGCGGATCACGCGTCATGGCTTCGAGGACGGTCTCTTCAGTGCGTGGAGGTCTGATCCCGACTTCGTGCTCAACAATCCGGAGTACGCCGGTGCGTCCGTGCTCATCGCCGGCCCCGACTTCGGCACCGGCTCGTCGCGCGAGCACGCGGTGTGGGCGCTGCAGGACTACGGCTTCATGGTCGTCATCTCCTCGCGCTTCGCTGACATCTTCCGCGGCAACTCCGGCAAGGCGGGGCTGCTCACCGCGCTCGTTGACCAGGATGCGGTCGAGCGTCTGTGGACTCTCGTCGAGGCTGACCCCGCCACCGCGGTGACGGTCGACCTCGAGGCGCAGACGGTGAGCGCGGGAGACTTCGTGGCGCCCTTCGATGTCGACCCCTACGTCCGGTGGCGACTGCTGCAGGGCCTCGATGACATCGGCATCACCATGCAGAACGACGATGTCATCGCGGCATTCGAGTCGTCGCGGCCGTCCTACGCCCCGACGACCATTGGCTGATCTCTGACCGACACGCGCAAGCCCCCCGATGGTGGAAATCCCCCGTAGTACTAGGGTGATGTACGTCGCCGGTCGCGGGACCGGCCTACCGATCTGAGGATCGGTCCGACTTCCCTCCGGAGGGGACTTAAGTGAACAAGCAGGAACTCATCGACTCGGTGTCCACACAGCTCGGACACAGCAAGCGCGATGTCAGCAACGTAGTCGAGGCAGCCCTCGACGAGCTCAAGCGCGCGGTTGCGCGTGGCGAGAAGGTCGCGATCGCCGGCTTCGGCGTCTTCTCGCGTCACGATCGCAAGGCGCGCACCGGTCGCAATCCGCAGACGGGCGAGGCCGTGCAGATCAAGGCCACTAAGCTTCCGAAGTTCCGCCCCGGTGCGGAGTTCAAGGCCGTCGTGAGCGGCGCCAAGAAGGCGGCTCCGG
>CAZLMT010000001.1:41271-59635 GCA_964560615.1 uncultured Actinomyces sp. | reverse complement strand
CCAAGAAGGCACCGGCCAAGAAGGCACCGGCCAAGAAGGCACCGGCCAAGAAGGCACCGGCCAAGAAGGCTGCAAAGAAGAAGTAGCCCACGGACGAGAGGAAGCGGGGTCGGGCTTTGCCCGGCCCCGCTTCTTCATGCCTATGGGCCGTCGAGCGCCGCGCGGGTGAACGCGCCGAGTCCTATGCGCCGGGCGTCCCAGAGGTCTACCTCGCTGTCGACGTCTCGTCGCAGCCCTGCCAGGGCCCCCGGGATCAGATCGCTGATCTCCCGGGCGCCCGCAGCAATGTGAGCCGCCCGGGAGCGGGTCCCGAATTGAGGATCCAGTGAGCGGGCGTCGCGAGCCGCGAGCAGTGTCGTCCCGATGCCCTCCGCGTCGCTCACGATGGCGGGCTCACCAGTACATGCGGACAGCGCCAGGGCGATGAGGTCCGGTGTCGCACAGGGCACGTCGGCAAGGAGCGCGGCGACCGGGCCGGTCGCATCGGCCACCCCCGCGCGGATGGCTGCGTTGAGGCCCAGGCCGGGGTCCAGGACCGCCCGCGCGCCTGCGGCGGCCGCGGCATCGAGACCCTCCTGGTCGGCGACGAGCACCGTCTCGCCCACGAGCGGGCATTGCTGAGTCGCGGAGATGACATCGAGTGCCATGGCGACGACGAGCGCGCGCCTGCGAGGCGCCGGCTGAGTCGAGAGCCGGGTCTTGGCGTCGCTGAGCCGCAGCGGGATCACGATGCACCAGGGCTCCTTCACGGCGTGAGCATCCCACGGCGTCGAGGGGCGTCTCCCTGACAGGGCCCCCTCGGTCCTGGGAGACTGCCGCGATGGGAGGTGGGACGGCGTGGCTCGGGTGACGAGGAGCGATCGGCTGGGCTTTGCCTACCGGATGGCGGCCGTGATCCTCAGGCCCTTCATGATGGTGATCACGCGCCGGGACTGGCGCGGAACCGAGAACCTCGATGTCGATAGCGGCATGGTGCTCGCCGCAAACCATCTGTCCTGGTTCGACCCCATCGTGATCTCCCACGTCCTGTGGGACAACGGTCGACCGCCGCGTTTCCTCGCCAAGGACTCGCTCTTTCGCATGCCCGTGGTGGGTTGGGTGATGCGCCACGCCGGGCAGATCCCCGTGATGCGCGGGACCAAGGACGCCGCCGCGGCGGTAGAGGCTGCCGTGCAGGCCGCGGCCTCGGGGGAGTGCGTCATCGTCTATCCCGAGGGCACCATCACTAAGGACCCGGATCTGTGGCCTATGCCTGCCAAGTCGGGTGCCGCTCGCATCGCCCTCACCGCGGGAGTCCCCGTCATCCCGATGGCCCACTGGGGTGCTCACGAGGTCATGGGGCCGTATCGCAAGGAGTTCAAGGCATTCCCGCGCAAGACGATGCACGTCCTCGTCGGTCCTCCGGTGGAGTTGAATGACCTGCGCACGGGCGGCGAGCCAGATGCCGAGGCACTTCGTATCGCGACCGACCGGGTCATGGAGGCAATCACCTCCTTGCTTCGTGAGGTGCGCGAGGATCAGTCGCAGATGAGCAGGGGAGAAGCAGCGTGAGTCGTGTCGCGGTCATGGGTTCGGGCTCGTGGGGGACTGCCTTTGCCATGGTCCTCGCGGACGCTGGCGGTGACGTCGTGATGTGGAGTCGCGACGAGCACATCGCGCGGCAGATCAATGACGAGCACATCAACGAGCGCTATCACCCGGGCATCCAGCTCCCCGCGAGCCTGCGCGCCACTGCCGATGAGTGCGAAGCGCTCGAAGGCGCTCCGCTGGTCGTGCTGGCCGTGCCTGCCCAGTCGCTGCGTGACAACCTCGAGCGTTGGCGACCAGACCTGGCACCCGGCAGCGTGCTCGTCAGCCTCATGAAGGGCATCGAGATCGGCACCACGCTGCGCATGAGCCAGGTGATCGAAGACGTGGCCCAGGTCCCTCCGGCACGTGTTGCGGTGGTCTCCGGCCCCAACCTCGCGCGAGAGATCGCCCTGCGTCAGCCTGCTGCAACGACCGTCGCCTGCTCGGATCGCGCGAGTGCGCAGCGCCTTCAGGATGCGTGCACGACCGACTACTTCCGGGCCTACTGGACCACGGATGTCGCGGGAGTCGAGGTAGGCGGCTCAGTCAAGAACGTCATCGCCCTGGCCAATGGCATGGCTGCGGGATTGGGTTTCGGCGAGAACTCCCAGGCGGCGCTCATCACGCGCGGCCTCGCCGAGATGGCTCGACTCGGCACCGCGCTTGGCGCCGATCCGCTCACCTTCATGGGGCTCGCGGGCGTCGGCGACCTCATCGCCACCTGCCAGTCACCGCTATCGCGCAACCGCACGTTCGGAGTCAATCTGGGCTCGGGCCTTACCGTCGAGGAGACCATCGCCGCGACGAAGCAGACATGCGAGGGTGTCAAGAGCTGCCAGTCGATCCTCGAACTCGCTACGCGTCACGGGGTGGACATGCCCATCACAGAGCAGGTGGTGCAGGTCGTCCACCACGGCATGAAGCCGCGGGAGATGCTCGCCGCCTTCATGTCGCGCTCGCCCAAGCCGGAGACGCGACTGGGCTAGGAGTCGAGGGCGCGGGCGAGGTCGGCCCAGAGATCCTCGGGGTCCTCGATCCCGACGGACAGTCGCAGCAGCCCCTCGGGCACGCGAGGATTCTCCGCGGGCCAGCGCCGTCGACGCTCGATGAGCGACTCCACACCACCCAGGCTAGTCGCGTGGACCCACAGGGTCGTCGCCTCGGCGACCGCCTGAGCTGCCTCCGCGCCGCCGGCAATTTCGATCGCCATCATGAAGCCCGGTCCGGACATGAGCCGGGTGCACAGATCGCGTCCAGGGTCGCCGGGCAGTCCGGGGTAGCGCACCCGCTCCACGGCGGGGTGCTGCGCGAGCCGCGCCGCAATGATCTCCGCGCTGGCCTGGGAGCGCGCCTGCCGGAGGGCGAGCGTGCGCAAGCCCCGCAGGACGAGATAGCACTCCAGTGCACCGGGGGCTGCGCCGAGCAGGGTGCGGCGTAGCCGCAGGGCGGTCGCTCGGTCGGGATCCGGGGTGACCACTAGGCCGAGGAGGCAGTCGGAGTGACCGCCCATCGCCTTGGTCCCGCTATGCAGGACGACGTCGGCACCCATCACGATCGGGCGTTGGCCCAGCGGCGTGGCGAAGGTGTTGTCGCAGATGACGAGGGCGCCGACCGCGTGCGCGGCTGCGCTGATGGCCGGGATGTCGGCCACCTCCATCATGGGATTGGTCGGAGACTCGATCCAGACGGCATCCGCTCCTGCGAGCGCCTCGACCACGGCGGCGGTGTCGGCGATGTCCACGCGACGCAGGGTGATCACACCGCGCTCGTCAAGCTCGCGCAGGCGCAGTGCGACGCCGGTGTAGGTGAACTCGGCCGCGACGACCACGGCGCCGACCGGCAGCAGGTCCATGATCGCGTTGGCCGCGGCCATGCCCGAGGCGAAGGCGACGGCCTCACCGCCCTCGAGTGGCCCGACAGCCTCCTCCAGGGCACGCATGCCGAGCGTGCCGTCGCGCGCGTATTCGATCGCCCCGCCCGCGTGGTAGGTCGACGAGAGTTCGATGGGGTGATTGACCGGATTGCCGGGCTCGGCCGCTGGGCGCCCGCCGTGCACGAGTTGCGTGTCTACCGACCAGGGGGAGGGAGGCTGCTCCGGCATGGCGCCGACCCTAACGCTCCGCCCGGGCACTAACGTCTCGGGCGTGGCAGGCACCGGGATCCGCGAGCCGGGACGTGTGCGGGTGCTCGTCCTCTTCGGGGGCCGCAGCAGCGAGCACGCCATCTCGTGCCTAAGTGCGGCGGGCATCCTGCGGGCCCTGGATCGCGAGCGCTATGACGTGACAGCCGTGGGCATCCTCCCCGATGGCCGCTGGATGCGCGTCGCCGCCGATCCGGCGGCAATCTCCGCGGCCGCACCGGGAGCACTGCCGGCGGTCGAGGACAGCGGTGACTCCGCGGTCCTGCTGCCCGAGCCGGTTGCCGGTGTGAATGCCCCTGACGCGATCAGGGAGGCCGACGTCGTCTTTCCGGTCCTGCATGGACCGTGGGGGGAGGACGGCACCGTGCAGGGGTTGCTCGAAATGGCGGGGATTCCCTACGTCGGGTCCGGCGTCTTCGCCTCCGCCGCCGCGATGGACAAGGGTCACATGAAGGCGCTGCTCGCCGCGGCAGGATTGCCGGTCGGGCCGAGTGTTGTCGTCACGGCGGCCCAGTGGGAGCGCGATCCCGGGGAGGTCCGAGACCGGGTGGCCGCGATGGGATACCCCGTGTTCGTCAAGCCCGCGCGGGCAGGATCTTCCGTGGGCATCACCAAGGTGAGCGACCCGAGCCGCCTCGACGCCGCCATCGAAGCGGCAAGGTCCTGGGATCCTCGACTCATCATCGAATCCCATGTCGCGGACGCGCGGGAGATCGAATGCGCCGTCATCGTCGACGAGTCGGGCGCGCCCAGAGCCACCCGCTGCGCGGAGATCATCGTGCGGGGCGATCACGAGTTCTACGACTTCGAGGCGAAGTACCTCGACGACGGTGCCGAGCTCATCGTCCCCGCCGATCTCCCGCAGGACGTCGAGGACGAGGTGCGCCGACTCGCGGTGGCGGCCTTCGAGGCACTCGATTGCGAGGGACTCGCCCGGGTCGACTTCTTCGTGCAGCGTGATGCCGTCCTGATCAACGAGGTCAACACCATGCCGGGCTTCACGCCCATCTCGATGTTCCCGCGCATGTGCGCGGCGAGTGGCCTCGACTACGCGACGGTGCTCGACCTGCTCATCGATGATGCGCGTCGGCGGGGCACGGGTCTGCGCTGAGGACCGTCACTGGGGCGCTGCGACAAGTGCGGCCGAGATGTCGATGAGCACGTCGGCCGGCGCGGCGTAGTCCTCGGGCACGAGCACCTCGATGTAGACCGGATCAGCGGGCGATGGCCACGTGGTCGCGATGAAGCCCGTGCCCCCCTCGCCCTCGATCGGAAGCCAACCGATGCCGGCGACGTCGAGGAGACGCGACGTGGCCGACAGGGACGCGGGTCGGCTCACTCCGCAGCGGTAGGTGATGGGGGGCTCGCCCCAGGCCGCCGTGCCTACCTCCGGGGTGGGGCGCAGTCCTGCGCCCGAGACGGTGGCGGGGATGGTCACTGAGGCGCAGACCTCGGCGGGCGCATCAGGCAGTGGCACCGCCACCTGGCGGCCACAGCCGACCAGGAAAGTGGCCGCCGTGAGGGTGAGGAGCAGGCGTGAAGGCATGGCGGGAGAGGGCCGTCACAGGTGGACGACGGGACACGTGAGCGTGCGCGTGATGCCCCCGACCTGCTGGATGGCGCTGAGGACGTCGCGACCGAGCTCGTCAATCGACCCGGCCTCCACTCGCGCGATGATGTCGTAGGGACCTGTGACGTCCTCTGCGGAGACCACGCCGGCGATCCCCGCGATGGCTGAGCGGACCCCTGCCGTGGCACCCACCTCGGTCTGAACGAGCACATATGCCTGGACGCTCATGTCGTCCTCCCTACCGTTGCCTTACCAGGCAGACTAGCCACCGGGGACGGAAGGCGAAAGCGCGCGGGGGCGCGGAGCCAGCGGGATGTGGGAGGCAGCGTGACGGGTACGACGGTCGGAGACCTCGGCGAGCTCGCCGTCGTGGAGCGCATTCTGCAGGCCACGGGCCCGCAGCCTGAGGTGCCCGTGGGGCCTGGTGACGACGCGGCTGTGCTGGCGTGCTCGGACGGCCGCATGGTCGTGACGACGGACATGCTCGTCGAGGGCCGCCACTTCCGTCGCGACTGGTCGGAGCCGGGCGATATCGGTCACAAGGCAGCCGCCGAGAACCTCGCGGACGTCGCAGCCATGGGTGCACGGCCCACGGCGCTCGTCGTCGCACTGGCCCTGCCCCCCGAGACCGAGATCGCATGGGTCGATGGCTTTCTGAAGGGGCTGCTGGAGGAGGCGGGTCGGGCCGGAGCCGCACTGGTCGGCGGGGACCTGGTCCGCGGTGATGCGATCACCATCGGGGTGACGGCCTTCGGTGACCTCGGCGGGCGTCCGCCGATCCTGAGGTCGGGGGTGCAGGTCGGTGGCGTGATCGCCGTATGCGGCACGCTCGGCAGTGCTGCCGGAGGCCTCGCCGTGCTGTCGCGTGGCTTCCGCTCTCCCCGGGCGCTCGTCGATGCCCATCGCCGGCCGCGCCCGGACTATCCGGCGGGTGTCCGCGCATCGGATGGGGGCGCCCATGCGCTCATGGATATCAGCGACGGACTCCTGCTCGATGCCGACCGGATGGCGCGGGCGTCGGGCGTGGCGATCGACATCGACAGCGCGGCACTTCCGCGGGACGAGGCTGTGGTGACGACGGCATCGGCGTACAACCTGGACCCACTCGCGTGGATCCTGGGCGGTGGGGATGATCACGCCCTGCTGGCGGCATTCCCCACGGATGCGCGGATGCCCGAGGGATTCGTGCCCGTGGGCACGGTCATGGCCGCGGTCGGCTCAGGCGCGCGCGTGCGCGTGGACGGACAGGAAGTGGATCAGGTCGCCGGCTTCGAGCATTTCCGGGCGTAGAGCGGGACGGGTGACCGTCAGGCGCGAGTGACCTTGCCTGCCTTGAGGCAGGAGGTGCAGACATTGAGGCGCTTGGGCGTGCGACCGATGAGCGTGCGCACGGACTGGATGTTGGGGTTCCAGCGGCGCGACGTGCGACGGTGCGAGTGCGAGATGCTGTTGCCGAAGCTCGGGCCCTTGCCGCAGACGTCACAGGTGGCAGCCACGGTGAACTCCTCAGATGGTCGGCGCAGGCCCCGCGGGCCCAGGTCGCGTGCCGCTGCCATCGGCAGCAGCCCCATGAGGGTAGCCGAGTGGGGCGCCGCGACCCAAACCGGGAGCCCCCCGGGGGTCCGCCCCGGGGGATACGGTGACTCAGACCACATCCGAGGGGATGTGCGGGGAGGGGATCATGGCAGCGCCGCCGGCCACCCGCCTGCATGCCCTCGCCGTGCGGGCCTGGGCCGAGGCCTCCCTCGCCGCCCTGGGCGAGGAGCGGGTGGCTATCGATGCCCTCAATGTCTTCCCGGTCCCCGATGGCGACACGGGCACCAACATGTTCCTCACCGTGGAGTCGGCGTGCGCCGCGATCGACGATGTCTTCGACGTGGCGGAGGCTGAGGAGACCCGAGCGCAGACCTCGGACGTGGCGTCCGCCATGGCCCGCGGCGCCCTCCTCGGAGCGCGCGGCAATTCCGGCGTCATCCTTGCTCAAATCGTGCGAGGTGTCGCGGGTGTCCTCGGTGAGACCGCCGATGGTGACGCACTCACTGCGGAGATCGTCGGTCGCGCCTTGCGTGCCGCGAGCGATGAGGCCTACGCCGCGGTTTCCCACCCGGTCGAGGGGACGATCCTCTCCGTTGCCCGGGCCGCAGCCGAGTCCGCTGAGCGAGCCGTCGCGGCCGAAGAGGGCATGGTCTCGGTCATTGAGAGTGCGGTGTCTGCCGCGCACGCAGCGCTCGCGCTCACCACGGACCAATTGCCCGCGCTGCGCGAGGCGGGCGTGGTCGATGCAGGAGGCCAGGGGCTCGTCGTGGTCTACGACGCCCTCCTCGACGTCGTCACGGGAGTGCGCCGCCGTCGCGCCCGGCCCGACACCCGGGCCAAGCTCCCCGCGCCCCACGTGGTCCATGGCGCACCCGTCACCGCAGTCGGTGAGCCCTCCTACGAGGTGATGTACCTCATTAGCGCTACCGGTGAGAGCATCACTCGGCTTCGCGGCACACTCGAGGCCCTGGGCAACTCCCTCATGGTCACTGGTGACGCCGATCTGTGGAATGTCCACGTGCACGTCCATGATGCTGGAGCAGCGATCGAGGCTGGCCTCACCGTCGGTGCCCTCGAGCGCATCCGCGTCACCTACCTGCCCGAGGCGACGTCGACCCCTCCGCTGAGCGGCCGCGGACTTGTCGTGGTGACCCACGGGCCGGGCACGGCCGCCCTGGTCGCGGAGTACGGCGCCGTCGCCGTCCCCGCGCGACCGCGTCGTCGTCCCTCCACGGCCGAGCTCCTCGAGGGCGTCCATCGCACCGGATCCGCCGAGGTCGTCATGCTGCCGAGTGACTCCGACTCGCTCGCCGTCGCGGAGGCAGCCGCCGAGCAGGCTCGATCCGAAGGCCTGCGCGTGTCCGTGATCCCCGCGCGCTCCATCGTCCAGAGTCTTGCGGCGATCGCGGTCCACGACTCGGGCGCGCGCTTCGACGATGCCGTCGTCGCGATGACGCGGGCGGTGGGCGCCACCCGATACGGAGCGGTGACGATCGCGTCCAAGGACGCCCTCACCACGGCAGGCCCGTGCCAGGTGGGCGACGTCCTTGGGTTGGCCGAAGGGGACATCGTCGAGATCGGTTCCGACGTCGCCCAGGTGGCCGGTGCGGTGGCGGATCAACTCGTGGGCGGAGGCGTCGAGCTGGTCACGCTCGTGCGGGGTCAGGATCTTGACGCCCAGATCGCCGATGCCCTTGTCGAAACCCTGCAGCGGCACCATCCCGGAGTCGACGTCGTGCTCATCGACGGAGGTCAGCCGCTCTGGCCGGTCATCGTCGGCGTGGAGTGACGATGCCGCGCGTGAGCTTGGCCGCACCCGTGTCGGCGGTCGCGGGAGGCAAGACCGCCAAGGCCTTGCGCGACGGACTGGGCATTGAGACCGTCGACGACCTGCTGCGCCACTACCCCCGCCGCTATATCGACCCGGGTGAACTCACCGATCTCGACTCGCTCGAGGTGGGGGAGCACGTCACCGTCCTCGCTGAAGTGGTCTCCGCGACAAACCGTCGCATGCAGCAGCGCAAGGGCACCGTGACGGAGGTCGTCGTCTCCGATGGCAGGGGACGCATCAGCCTGGTCTTCTTCAATCAGCCGTGGCGGGTCGAGCGCGAGTTCCGCGTGGGTCGACGCGGCCTCTTCGCCGGCACCGTGTCGGCCTACGGCGGCACGCGACAGCTCGCCCACCCGCGCCACGTGATGATCCCCGACAGCGGACTGCATCTCGTGGAGGAGTCCGCGGATGCCGAGTCGGAGCGCGATCGCGAGGCTGAGGCGGCGTTCTCCGACCTGCTCATCCCGATCTACCCCGCGACCGCCGGCCTACCCAGCTGGAGGATCCAGCAGACGATCCGCATCGCGCTGGACTCCCTGGGCGATGTCGAGGACCCGCTGCCCCCGGCCCTGCGAATGGAGAAGGGCCTCATCGGGCTCTCGGACGCCTTGCGCGGGATCCACCGACCGGCGGATAAGGACACGATCGAGACCGCGCGACGCCGACTCCGCTTCGAGGAGGCCTTCGACCTCCAGGTGGTGCTGGCCCAGCGCCGTCAGGAGCGACTCGCGCAGGCGGCGACCCCGCGCCCGGTGAAGGACTCCGGGCTGCTGGCCGCCTTCGACGAGCGCAGGCATTACACCCTCACGGGGGCACAGGAGCGCGTCGGCGAGCAGATCTCCGCTGACCTCGGCGACAGCCATCCCATGCAGCGGCTGCTCCAGGGCGATGTGGGCAGCGGCAAGACCCTCGTGGCGTTGCGCGCGATGCTGCAGGTGGTCGACGCCGGAGCCCAGGCGGCGCTGCTCGCTCCGACCGAGGTGCTGGCGCAGCAGCACCTGCGCACGATTCGCGGGTTGCTCGGCCCCCTCGCAGAATCCGGCCTGCTCGGATCGGCGGACATGGGCACGCGCGTGGCCTACCTCTCCGGCTCGCAGTCCGCGCGCCAGCGCCGCGAGGAACTCGCCGCGATCGCGAGCGGGGAGGCCGGGATCGTCGTGGGCACCCATGCGCTCCTCGAGGACTCGGTCGAATTCGCCGACCTCGGCCTGGTGGTGGTCGATGAGCAGCATCGATTCGGTGTGGAGCAGAGGGCTGCCCTGGCAAGTAGGGGCGGTGACGCGACACGACCGCACGTGCTCGTCATGACCGCGACGCCGATCCCGCGGACAGTCGCTATGACGGTCTTCGGCGATCTTGACGTGAGCGTCATCGACGAGTACCCGCCGGGGCGCGGTCGCATCGCGACGCACGTGGTGGCACCGAGGGAGCAGCCCTCCCATCTCGTGCGTGCCTGGGATCGGGTCCGGGAGGAGGTAGAGGCCGGGAGCCGCGTCTTCGTCGTATGCCCGCGCATCGGTGACGATGGCGCGACAGTGAGCTCGGACGAGATCGACACGGATCCCGAGACGAGTCCCGACGAGTCGCCCCTGTCGAGCGTCGTTGACGTCACCCGGGCGCTCAGCGATCGGTGGCTTGCGGGCCTGCGCGTCGGCATGCTCCATGGCCGGATGCCCACCGAGGACAAGGACGAGGCGATGCGGCGCTTCACGCTGCCGCGCGAGAGTCCGGATGCACTCGACGTGCTCGTGTCGACCACGGTGATCGAAGTCGGCGTCGACGTGCCCGAGGCGTCAATGATGGTGATCCTCGACGCTGAGCGGTTCGGCATCTCGCAGCTCCACCAGCTCCGCGGCCGCATCGCCCGTGGGGGAGGGGATGGCGTGTGCCTCCTCGTTACGGCGGCGGAGCCGGGATCCCCGGCACGCGAGCGCCTTGCCGCGGTGGCGGCGACAACCGACGGCTTCGCCCTCGCCCGCGTGGACCTCGAGGCGCGTCGCGAGGGAGACATCCTCGGCACGGCCCAGTCGGGCCGGCGGTCATCCCTGCGCCTGCTCGAGGTGATCCGCGACGAGTCTCTGGTCGAGGAGGCGCGCCACGCTGCCCAGGCGATCGTGTCGGATGATCCCGCGCTCGCGCGCCACCCTGCGCTGCGCGAGCGTGCGCGGATGCTCGATGCCGACGATCGCGCCGACTTCCTCGAGAAGGGCTGACATGCGGATCATCGCCGGGCAGGCCGGGGGGCGGCGCCTCGCGGCGCCTCCCGCGGGGACGCGGCCGACCACCGACCGGGTCCGCGAGGCGCTCTTCTCGAGCCTCGACTCACATGTGCGCGAGGAGGCCGGCGGATGGGGGGAGATCGAGTTCCTCGATCTCTTCGCCGGCTCGGGTGCCATCGGTCTCGAAGCGATGAGCCGCGGTGCGCGGGGCGCCACGCTGGTCGAGCGCGATCGTCGCTGCCTGGAGGTGCTCAGGCGCAACGTGGCCGAGGTGGACCCGCGTGCGCGCGTGGTCCCCGCCGATGCCACGACCTGGCGGCCGGATGGCGGCCCCTACGACATCGTCTACGTCGATCCGCCCTACGCCCTGTCGGACGATGACGTGCGCGGCGTGCTCGCGCTGCTCGCGCGCCACGGGGCGCTGGACGAGGGGGCGCTCGTCGTCGTCGAGCGCTCATCTCGCTCCGAGGCTCCGTGGCCCAGCGAAGGCTGGGAGCACCTGCGGAAGCGAGACTACGGAGACACTGCGCTTTGGTACGGTCGAGCCAGCCCGTCAGTGAATCCCACAGTGGATGAGGAGGCGTAATGCGCGTCGCGGTCTGCCCCGGGTCCTTTGACCCGGTGACCAATGGGCATCTCGATGTCTTCCGGCGCGCCGCCACCCTGGCCGATCGCGTCATCGTCGCGGTCCTGATCAACAAGACCAAGTCGAGCCTGTTCACGGTGGAGGAGCGCATCGACATGCTTCGCGAAGTGGTCTCCGACTTGCCCAACGTCGAGGTCGACTCCTTCTACGGGCTCCTCGTGGACTACTGCCAGAAGCATGACGTGCACGCCATCGTCAAGGGACTCCGCGCCGTCAGCGACTTCGACTACGAATTGCAGATGGCTCAGATGAACTACCGACTCGCGAAGGTCGAGACCCTCTTTGTCTCCACCAATCCCCTCTACAGCTACCTCTCCTCCAGCCTTGTGAAGGAAGTCGCGACCCACGGCGGCAGCGTGGAGGGGCTTGTCCCGGATGTCGTCCTGGAGCGGCTCCACGCCACACTGGAGCAGCGGCGCTAAGGTCGTGCACTGGATATGCCGCGACCTGACGGAGTCGTCGGGGCGGCGACAGGAGGTGGCGAATGGACGTCGACCAGAAGCTCGAGGAACTCTCGGTGCTCGTGGAGGAAGCCAAGGCGGTTCCCCTGTCGGCGTCGTGCATGGTCAACCGCGCTGTCGTGCTTGACCTCATCGACGACGTCCGCGATGCCCTACCGAGCTCGCTGTCCGACGCCGATGAGTTGCTGGCCGAGCGCGAGGCGGTCGTCGCGGAGGGTCGCCGCGAGGCTGACCGGCTCATCGCGCAGGCCCGGGAGGAGCAGTTGCGCATGCTCTCCCAGCACGAGGTGTACCTGGTTGCCGTGGCCGAGTCCGAGGCCCTGCGCGCCGAGACCTTCGATGAGGTCACCCGGATGCGGCGCGAGACCGACGACTACATCGATGCCCGGCTCGCGACCTTCGAGATCACCCTCCACAAGACCCTCGCCGCGGTGGAGCGCGGGCGCGACAAACTCCGAGGGCAGGCGGAGTTCGAGGAGGAATTCGCCGAGGATGAGGGCCCCGTCCCTGACTGAGCCGGACCGGCATTGGCGGTCCCCCTAGGGCCTGGCGTATCCTGACGCCCGGCCGGTGTCTCCCGGCCTGGAACTGCCGGAGGAGTCCTGAACGCCCTCGACCCCCGTGCGCCCTTCGTCGTGGACATTCGCGACCTGGGTCGACGGGCGGGTGCGATGAAGGAGCTGCACCGCATGGTGCCGGTAGGAAAGGGCTGGGGCGCGGGACTGGCCAGGGTCTCCGAAGGCAGTGACCTCAACCTCGATCTGAGGCTGGAGTCGGTGGTGGAGGGGGTGCTCGTCTCCGGGATAGCCCGGGCGCGGGTCGACGCCGATTGCGCGCGTTGTCTTGAGCCCGTCTCGTGGGAAGAGCTCGCGGACATCCAGGAGTTGTTCGTCTACCCACCTCAGGACGCGCGAGGACATCGCGTGGACGTAGGGGTGGACGACGAGGAGGATTCCCCACCCACCATCGAGGACGACCTCATCGACCTCGAGGCGACGGTGCGAGATGCGGTCGTTCCACGACTGCCGATCGCACCGCTGTGCCGGGACGATTGTCCGGGGCTGTGTGTCGACTGTGGCGCGCTCCTCGCATCGGACCCCGGTCATCGCCACGAAGTGCACGACCCTCGATGGGCAGCGCTAGGCGCGCTGCTCGGCGAGGGCCAGCAAGATCAGCAGCAGCTCGTGCGCGACACGGTGCACGATGACGACAAGGACGACTGACGTGGCCGTTCCCAAGCGGAAGACCTCCCGCTCCAATACCCGGCATCGCCGTTCCCAGTGGAAGGCCACCGCTCCCACCCTGGTGTCCTGCGCCCGCTGCCGCGAGCCCAAGCTGGCGCACACGGTGTGCCCGACCTGTGGCACCTACGCCAAGCGACGCGTCCTCGACGTCTGATCAGCGGACTTCTGAGAAGCGGATGTCCTCGGCTGAGGCGCCACGGTCGGTCGAGCCCGACAGGGGCGGCTCCGCCGTCCCGCCGGGCCAGCCCGACAGGGGCGGCTCTGCCGTCCCGCCGGGCCCGGTCGACGCCGTCGCGCGGGTCCTCGGGATCGATGCCTCCGGCCTGCGCGCGGACACCCCCCTCGCGCCTTTGGGGTGGGACTCCCTGGCGGGCATGTGCTGGATCGATGCGATGTCGGAGGCTGGGTGGTCGTGTGACCCGATCGCCGTGTCACGCGCGGTATGCGTCGGGGATCTCGCTGACTGCGCCGAGCGCGAGGGAGTGTCCGCATGAGCTCCGCCCCGGCGAGCATGCTCGAGGAGACGCTGGCCCAGCTCGACGCGACGTTGCCCCACGACGTGATGCAACTCGCGATGACGCATCGCTCGTTTGCGTACGAGCATGGCGGTCTCCCGACCAACGAGCGCATGGAATTCCTCGGCGATGCCGTGCTTGGGCTCGTGGTCACGGAGTCGCTTTATCGCCGCTACCCGGATGTGTCCGAGGGGCACCTTGCCAAGATGCGGGCCGCGATCGTCAATGCTCGCGCCCTTGCCGACGTCGCGCGCTCGCTCGGACTCGGTGCCCTGCTGAGGCTGGGACGAGGTGAGGAGATCACCGGCGGCAGGGACAAGTCGTCGATCCTCGCCGACACTCTCGAGGCGGTCATCGGTGCCGTCTACCTCGAGCGCGGACTGACCGCCGCCGAAGCGGTCGTCCACCGGCTCTTCGATCCCCTGGTGGAGCACGCTTCGACGCTGGGAGCGGGCCTGGACTGGAAGACCTCCCTGCAGGAGCTCACCGCGGCGCTCGATTTGGGCGCGCCGGACTACGCCGTCGACGAGGAGGGCCCTGATCACGCCAAGGTCTTCCGCGCGCGCGTGATCCTGGCTCAGGACGTGTGGGGTGAAGGCGAGGGGCGCTCCAAGAAGGAAGCGGAGCAGCAGGCGGCTGAGGCTGCCTACCGCGCGGCGACGCTCCGGCAGTCGGGTGCCTGAACTCCCCGAGGTGGAAGTCGTCCGCCGCGGCCTCGCCCCCTACGTCACCGACCGGCGCATCGAGGGCGCGGACGTGCGCGAGGCACGGTCGGTACGCCGACATGAAGCGGGGCCGGCCGATTTCACCGGTCAACTCACCGGACGACGCGTGCGCAGCGTCAGCAGGCGCGGCAAGTACCTGTGGTTCGTGCTGGATGACGATCGTGCCCTCGTCGTGCACCTGGGCATGAGCGGGCAGATGCTCCTGCCCGAGCCGAGCCAGCCCGATGAGCGCCACCTGAGGGTGCGCATCGCACTCGACGGAGCCGCCCCTGATGGGCTGGCCCGCCAGCTTCACTTCGTGGACCAGCGGATGTTCGGCGGTATGCACATCGATGGGCTCGAGGACGATGGACGCGGTGGGCGCGTGCCGCACTCTGTCGCCCACATCGCGCGGGACCCGCTCGACCCGGACTTCGATGACGTGGCTTTCTCCCGGAGAGTGCGTGCCCGGTCCTCGGGCATCAAGCGCTGCCTCCTCGACCAGTCGCTGGTCTCGGGGATCGGCAACATTTACGCGGACGAGGCCCTGTGGCGTGCGCGCATTCACTATGACGTGCCCGGCCAGCGACTCTCGGGCGCGCGCGTGCGCGAACTCCTCGGTCATGTCCGCGACGTCATGGCTGAGGCACTCGCCGAGGGGGGTACGTCGTTCGACTCGCTCTACGTCAACGTCAATGGTGAGAGCGGCTGGTTCGACCGGTCCCTCCACGCCTACGGTCGTGAGGGCGAACCCTGTGACCGTTGTGGTCGACTGATCGTCCGCGAGCACTTCATGAACCGCTCCTCCTACCGATGTCCCCGCTGCCAGCGCCGCCCGCGCGGGCAGGTTTGACCTCGCCGAGGTGCCCCTGCCACCCTGGGGCGCCGATCAGGGCCGTCCCGGCCCTCGCGCCGGATCAGGGGAGCAGCCATGGCCAAGGCCATCTACGGCCACACGGGGGTCGACGCCCGTCTCGCCGCCGAGGTCGTACGGCTTCGCGCCCGGGTGCGCGACCTCGAGGCGGAGGTGGATCGGCTCCACGCGGCGGCACGGCCCAGCGACTGGCCCGCGGATGACTGGGTCGCCGATCTGCTCGTGCCCGATCCCCGCTGACCTGCTGCCGCGGGTAGGGTCGGCGGCGTGCATCTGAAGAGCCTCACGCTCAAGGGCTTCAAGTCGTTCGCCTCGGCGACGACCCTCGCCTTCGAGCCCGGGGTGACCTGCGTCGTCGGGCCCAACGGCTCCGGCAAGTCCAATGTCGTCGATGCCATCGCCTGGGTCATGGGCGAGCAGGGAGCCAAGTCGCTGCGTGGCGGCGCCATGTCCGACGTGATCTTCGCGGGGACCAGCGGTCGGGCACCGCTCGGGCGCGCTGAGGTCGCCCTCACGATCGATAACACCGACGGTGCGCTTCCGATCGAATACACCGAGGTCACGATCTCCCGCACTCTCTTCCGCAATGGCGGATCGGAGTACGCCATCAACGGCACCCCGTGCAGGCTGCTCGACATCCAGGAGTTGCTGTCTGACTCCGGCATCGGCCGCGAGATGCACGTGATCGTGGGCCAGGGGCAACTCGATGCGATCCTCCACGCGACACCCGAGGACCGCCGTGGCTTCATCGAGGAGGCTGCCGGCGTCCTCAAGCACCGCAAGCGCAAGGAGAAGGCGCTGCGCAAGCTCGATGCGATGCAGGGCAATCTCACGCGACTCTCAGACCTCACGACCGAACTCCGCCGGCAGCTCAAGCCCCTGGGCCGCCAGGCAGAAGTGGCCCGTCGAGCCTCGGTCATCCAGGCCGAGGCGCGCGATGCCCGGCTGCGTCTCATGGCCGATGACCTCGCTCAATTCCGCCAGTCGCTCGCCGCCGAGGTGGCGGACGAGTCGGCCTTGCGCGAACGCCGACTCGAGGTGGAGGGCCATCTCGCCGCGCTGACGGCGCAGGAGGCTGAATTCGACGCCGAGTCGATCGTGGCGGCCCCCCTCCTGGCGTCGGCGCAGCAATCGTGGTTCGCCCTGTCTGCCCTGCGCGAGCGATTCCTTGGCACGGCTTCCTTGGCTGCCGAGAGGCTTCGCCTCATCGGACCCGAGATTGAGGACGAAGCAGAGAGCGGGCGCGATCCCGAGGCCCTCGAGGCAGAGGCGGCGGGACTGCGCGAGGAGGAGTTCGCCCTCGGCCGACAGGTGGAGGCCGATCGGGCATCGCTTGCCGAGGCCACGGCGATCCGGACAGATGCCGAGCGCGCGGTGGCTGATGAGGAGCGTCGCGTCGCGCAGGGAATCCGCTCGCAGGCCGATCGCCGGGAGGGCCTTGCTCGCCTTGCCGGCCGCGTCGCTGCGGCGCGCTCGCGCAGGGAGGCGCGATCCGCGGAGATCGAGCGCGTCGCCACCCAACGCGAGGATGCCCGCACGCGCGCGGCCACGGCCCAGCGCGAGTTCGCGACGCTCGAAGCCCAGGTGGCCGGTCTCGACGCGGGCGAACTCGGACTGGACACGCAGTACGAGGAGACACAGGCTCGACTCGCCGAGTCAGATGGGCGCGTGGAGGCGCTGCGCCACCAGGAACGCGAGAGCGAGCGTGAGCGAGCTGCTCTTGCCGCTCGTTTCGAGGCACTCAAGATCGCTCTGGCGCGAGGTGACGGCCCCGGTGCCCTGCTCCAGGCAGGGGATTCGGTCGGCGTGATCGGCACCGTCGCATCGCTGCTCACGGTCGAGTCCGGTTACGAGCGCGGCGTGGCCGCAGCCCTCGGTCCGCTCTCCGACGCCGTCGTCGTGCGCGACGCACGGGCGGCTATCGACGGCATCATGCTGCTGCACCGCGACACCGCCGGGCGCGCCAGCGTCGTCGTGCTGGGCCACGCCGCGGATCCCGTGCGCGACCCGGGCGCGGCGCCCGCGGGGTCGCGGTGGATCACGGAGGTGGTCACGGGGTCGCCCGAACTCCTCATCGCACTCCGATCACGGCTTGCCGGCATCGTCCTCGTCGAGGATCTCGCTGCGGCTGCGCGCGCGGCGGATGCAGGACTGACGGCCGCCACCCGTGAGGGCGATGTCATCGGGCCGCATGTCGCGTACGGCGGTTCCGGTGACGCACCGTCGCTCATCGAGATTCAGTCCGCGGTGGACGAGGCCGCGACCTCGCTCGAGGCCGTCCAGCACTCCCTGGAGCGCACGCGCTTCGAGCTCGCCGCCGCCCTGGATGCACAGCGCGAGGCCACGGAGGTCGCCGAGGCGGCGCTGTCGCGACTGCACGAGTCCGACGCCCGCCTCGCCGCCGTGGCAGAGCAGCTGGGGCTCCTGGGTCAGGCCGCGCGTGCCGCGACGGCCGAGGCCGACCGCCTCGCCATGGCGGAGCAGGCTGCACTGGAGGCCCTGGCCTCCGATGAGGCGACACTCGCGGATCTCGAGGAGCGCCTCGCCGGTGCGGAAGCCGAGAGCGGAGGTGAGGACATCGCAGATCGTCGCCCCGAGTTCTCCCGCGCAGCGGAGCGGGCTCGAGCCCAGGAAGTAGAGGCGCGCCTCACTGTGCGCACGGGCGAGGAGCGACTTGCCTCGCTCACAGCACGCGCGGACGGTCTTGAGCGTGCTGCGGCCAACGAGCGTGCCTCAAGACGTCGGGCCATCGAGCGCCGCGAGCAGCGTGCACGCGAGGCCGAGGTCGCCCAGGCGGTCGCCAAGGGCATCGACGTGGTTCTCCGCTACCTGGATTCCTCGCTCTCACGCGCCGAGGTCGAGCGTCGTGAGCGCGAGGAGCAGCAGGCCACGCGCGATGCCACGCTCCAGCAGGTGCGCCAGTCACTTCGCGAGTTCGGCGCGGAGATGGACAGGCTGACCGACTCAGTGCATCGCGACGAGGTCGCGCGCGCGGAGCAGCGCCTGCGCATCGAGCAGGTCGAGGGACGGGTCATCGAAGAGTTCGGCATTGAGC
>CAZLMT010000001.1:38126-41261 GCA_964560615.1 uncultured Actinomyces sp. | reverse complement strand
TGACGGAATACGGCCCCGACCAGCCGGTACCTCCCACGCCCGCGGCACCGGGCGACGAGATCGATCCTGACGCCCCCGCGCCCGAGCCCTATCCCTATGACCGGGCGCAGCAGGAGCGACGGCTCAAGTCGGCGGAGCGCGGTCTCGCGCTGCTCGGCAAGGTCAACCCCCTGGCGCTGGAGGAGTTCACCGCGCTGGAGGAGCGCCTTCGCTTCCTCACGGAGCAGGTGGACGACCTGAAGCGGTCGCGCACCGACCTCCTCGCGATCATCAAGGAGGTGGACGAGCGCGTCGAGGCGGTCTTCACGGAGGCGTACCACGACACGGCCCGCGAATTCGAGCGCGTCTTCGCCCGCCTCTTCCCCGGGGGCGATGGTCGCCTCGTCCTCACCGACCCCTCCGACATGCTCCTCACCGGGGTCGACGTCGAAGCGCGCCCGCCGGGCAAGAAGGTCAAGCGTCTGTCGCTTCTGTCCGGTGGAGAGCGTTCCCTCACCGCCGTGGCGTTCCTCATCGCGCTCTTCAAGGCGCGTCCCAGTCCCTTCTACGTCCTCGACGAGGTGGAGGCCGCGCTGGACGATGTCAATTTGGGCCGGCTCATCGACGCCATCGACGAGCTGAGGACGACCTCGCAGTTGATCGTGGTGACGCACCAGAAGCGCACCATGGAGATCGCCGATGCGCTGTACGGCGTGTCCATGCGCGGCGACGGCGTGACCCAGGTGGTCGGCCAGCGCCTTCGAGACCGGGACCCCGTCTCCGCCTGACAGGTCCGCGTCGGTCCCTGAGAGGATCCATCCGTGGACTCCCTTGGCCTGATCCTCGCCGTTGCCGTCGCCCTGCTCGTCGTCGTAGGCGTTGTCGTCGCCCTGGTGCGGCGCCGACCTGCTGCTCCTCAGCGACCACGCCCCGGCATCGACTACGCGCCCGGAGTCGGTGACGACGACACGACCCCGCGCGATACGGCGCGTCGGGCAATCGAGGAGGCGGTCCCGGCCGGGGCGCTCGGTGCGACCGATCTCATCGAGGTCGAGGACCTCGATGACGGAGTCGAAATCGATCTCGAGGAGGTGGACCTTGAGACCCTCGGGATCGAGCAGCCCGAGCCGGCGGCGGGCCGACTCACCCGCCTGCGCCGACGGCTCGCGCGATCGCAGTCCGCGCTGGGCCGGGGATTGCTCTCCCTCATGTCGCGCGACACCGTCGATGCGGCCACGTGGGACGAGGTCGAGGAGACTCTCCTCACCGCAGACCTTGGCGTCGCAGCGTCCACCGACCTCCTGGAGCGACTGAAGGCTCGAGTGCTGGCGGAGAGTCCGTCCACACCGGAGGAGGTGCGGGCCCTGCTGCGCGAGGAGCTCATTGCCCTCGTCGATCCGACGATGGACCGCTCCCTGCGCTCCGTGCGCGAGGGCGATGGCCCCGCTGTGCTCCTGGTCGTGGGAGTCAACGGCACGGGCAAGACCACGACCACCGGCAAACTCGGGCGACTGCTCGTCGCCGAGGGGCGCACGGTTGTCCTCGGCGCAGCCGACACCTTCCGCGCGGCTGCTGCTGACCAGTTGCAGACGTGGGGCGACCGCGTGGGCGCCGCCGTCGTGCGAGGGCCCGAGGGGGGCGATCCTGCCGCCGTGGCCTTCGATGCCGTGCGCATCGGAGCGGAGGCAGATGTCGACACCGTCGTCATCGACACCGCGGGACGCCTCCACACCAAGGTCGGCCTTATGGACGAGCTCGGCAAGGTAAAGCGCGTCATGGAGAAGCAGGGACCTGTCGATGAGGTCCTGCTCGTGCTCGACGCGACGACGGGCCAGAACGGCCTCACGCAGGCCAAGGTGTTCTCCGAGGTCGTCGACGTCACCGGCATCGTGCTCACCAAGCTCGACGGGACCGCCAAGGGCGGCATCGTCGTGGCCGTGCAGCGGGAGTTGGGTGTGCCGGTCAAACTCGTCGGCCTGGGGGAGGGCCCGGACGACCTCGCCCCCTTCGACCCCGCGGAGTTCGTCGACGCGCTCCTCGAGGAGTAGCCCGCCCCGTCACGCGCCTGCGGCGTCACATGCCTGAAACATCAAGGCTGCGGAAGTCACCCACACGTAACCGGGGAACCCATCTGGGGTAACGCCGGTGGGCTTGGCTCCCTTCCAGTCGACCGACTCAGGGATGCGACACGAGGAGTGTGACGCTCATGGATTCCGCGCTCAACACGGGTGATACCGCCTGGATGCTCATGGCAGCAGCGATGGTGCTGCTCATGATCCCCGGACTGGCCTTCTTCTACGGAGGCATGGTCCGGGTCAAGTCAGTGCTCAACATGATGATGATGATCATGGGCGCGCTCTTCATCGTAGGCATCCTGTGGATGCTCTACGGCTACTCGATGGCCTTCGGCGCCTCCTATGGGCAGGCGGGCCTGCTAGGCAATGTGACGGAGTACTTCGGGCTCGAAGGGCTCATGGCAGACGATCCCGAGGCCAGCGTGCCCGCCATGATCTTCGTGGCATTCCAGGCGATGTTCGCCTGCCTCACCGTGGGCCTCATCGCGGGAGCCATTGCGGATCGCACGAAGTTCAGCGCGTGGCTGGTGTTCGCTGCGATCTGGGCAACCCTGGTGTACTTCCCCGTCGCGCACTGGGTCTTCAACCTCGACCCGGAGAATGGCGGATGGATCGCCAAGCTCGGCGTGATCGACTTCGCCGGTGGCACAGCGGTGCACATCAACGCCGGCATCGCTGCGCTCGCGCTGGTCATCCTCATCGGCGCGAGGCTGGGGTGGCCCCGCACGCCGATGAAGCCGCACAACCTCACCCTGGTGATGATCGGAGCCGCGCTCCTGTGGTTCGGGTGGTTCGGATTCAACGCGGGCTCCCAGGTGGCAGCTGACAACACATCGGCGGTCGTCTTCCTCAACACCTTCGTCGCCACGTGTGCGGCGGGTCTCGGTTGGCTCGTCACGGAGAAGATCCGCGATGGGCACGCCACCTCTCTCGGTGCGGCATCCGGGATCGTCGCCGGCCTGGTGGCGATCACGCCCGCCTGTAGCGCGGTGAGCCCGCTGGGTGCATCGATCATCGGACTGATCGCCGGTGTGCTGTGCGCCTTGGCGGTCGGGCTCAAGTACAAGCTGAAGTACGACGA
>CAZLMT010000001.1:34510-38116 GCA_964560615.1 uncultured Actinomyces sp. | reverse complement strand
CTCGTCGGCGGTCTCGTGGGCACGCTGCTCATCGGCTTCCTCGCGACCGAGGCGGCCCCGGCCGGCGTCAATGGCCTTCTGTACGGCGGAGGCGCTGACCAGCTGGGCAAGCAGGCCATCGGAGCATTCGCCGTCCTCTTCTACTCACTTATCCTCACCTTCATCATCGGCTACCTCATCAAGGTGACGATGGGCTTCCGCGTGAGCGAAGAGGTGGAGATCAGCGGCGTCGATCTCGAAGAGCATGCGGAGTCGGCATACGAGCTGGGTGATTCGGGAGGTGGCGGTGTCTTCGCAGGCATCGGTCACCGCACGCATGGAGGGGAGCAGTAGATGAAACTCGTCACCGCCATCATCAAGCCTTTCAAACTTGAGGACGTCAAGGTAGCCCTCGAGGGCAAGGGCATTCAGGGCATGACCGTGAGCGAGGCGAGCGGCTTCGGCCGTCAGCGCGGGCACACCGAGGTCTACAGGGGTGCGGAATACACCGTCGACCTCGTGCCCAAGGTCCGTGTCGAGGTGGTCGTCGACGACGCGGAAGCCGCAGGTGTCGTCGAAGCCATCGTCGCGGCTGCGCAGACGGGCAAGATCGGCGACGGCAAGGTCTGGATCGTCCCGGTGGAGTCTGTGGTCCGCGTGCGCACCGGGGAGAGCGGCCCGGACGCACTCTGATGGTCGAGGCCACCGTGAGCGCAGGGTCGGCGAGTGGGGCTTCGGCCCCGCTCGCCGACCCTGCGACGTATCGCGATGCTCGCACCGAGATGCTGGGCCGCCCGGTGGGATCGCGCGCGGCGCGGCGCCGGGCGCTCGCGACGCTCACGGACGACTGGCTCACCGCCGTCTTCGCGTCGAGCCGCGCCTCCGAATGGGGGGCGTGCCTCCTTGCGGTGGGCGGCTACGGACGAGGTGAGCTGACGGCCGGGAGCGATCTGGACCTCCTGCTTGTCCTGCCGGATCGAGTCGATCCCGCGGATGCGCGCGTGGCAGAGGTCATCGACGCACTGTGGTACCCGGTCTGGGATAGCGGAGTGCGCGTCGACCACAGCGTGCGCACACCGGCAGAGGTGCGCCGCACCGCCACGCGCGATGTCCGAGTCGTGCTGGGTCTTCTCGACGCGCGTCCCGTCGCCGGCGACGCCGCACTGGGTGAGCGTGTCACGGCATCGATCCTGTCCGACTGGCGTGCACTCGCACGCACGCGACTAGGGGAGGTGCGCGCGCATGTCGACCGTCGACGTGCGCAGCACGGTGATGCGGCACATCTACTCGAACCCGACCTCAAGGAGGCGTACGGCGGCCTGCGCGACGCGGTAATCCTCGATGCGATTGCCGCGTCGTGGGTGACGGATGTGCCGCGCGAGGGGCTTGCGGATGCTCGACTGTCACTCCTCGATATCCGCGACGCGCTTCATGAGAGCGCGCTGCGCGATGGCCGGCGTCCCTCGGACATCCTGCGGGCGCAGGATCAAGAGGACGTGGCTGAGCGCCTCGGCTTGGCCAGTCGCGATGCGCTCCTGAGAAGCCTTGGTGAATCCGCCCGGGCCGTGTCCTACGCCTCGGACACCACGTGGCACCGCATTGCGCGACTCGAGCGCGATCGATCCCGGCGGAGCGTGCGTCGGCGCCTGCGCCGCCCGGGACCCGAGCGTGTCCCGCTTGCGGACGGTGTCGTCGTCCATGACGGAGAGGTGGCGCTGGCCGCGGAAGCGCGTCCCGATCGCGATCCCGTCCTCGTCCTGCGCCTTGCTGCGGCGGCCGCTCAGGCCGGGCTGCCGGTCTCGCCGGGCGCGGTGGCCCGCTTGGCACGCGAGTCCGCGCCCATGCCGGTGCCGTGGCCGCCCGAGGCACGCGATGCCCTCGTGTCCCTCCTGGGGTCAGGCCCTGCGCTCGTGCCCGTGTGGGAGGCACTCGATCAGCACGGGCTCATCGTGAGGCTGATCCCGGAGTGGGAGGTCGTGCGATCCGCTCCTCAGGGCAATCCGGTCCATCTCTACCGCGTCGATCGCCACCTCGTGCAGACCGCCACCGAATGCGCGCCTCTCCTGCGCGACGTCGTGCGCCCCGACCTGCTGCTTCTCGGCGGCGTCCTGCACGACATCGGCAAGGCGCGGCCGGGAGATCACAGTGAGGTGGGTGCCGAGCTTGCCGACGTCATCGCCGCGCGCATGGGCCTGGCCGAATCAGACCGCGCCGTCCTCGTCGTGCTCGTCCGCCAACACCTCCTGCTGCCCGAGACGGCGACACGACGCGATCTCGAGGATCCCCTCACGGCGCTGCGCGTGGCAGATGCCGTGGGCACGGTGGAGACCCTCGATCTGCTGAGAGCGCTCACCTACGCCGACGCCGCAGCGACGGGGCCGGGGGCGTGGAGTGAGTGGAAGGCCTCACTCGTGGACGACCTTGTCGCTCGAACGCGAGCCAGCCTGGCGGGAGCCCTGCCCCCTGCCGCGCCGGTGATCGCGGAGCGGCACGCGCATCTGCTGGCCTCCGAAGGCGTCGAACTCATCCTCGAGCGAGGCACTCCGGCCTCGCGCATCGTCGTCGCGGCGCCCGATCGCCCCGGATTGCTCGGCGCCATCGCCGGAGTGCTGGCGGTGCATCGACTCGAGGTGAAGGCGGCCGACACGGAATCGGTGGGTGATCGGGCCGTGACGTCGTGGACCGTCGTGCCCTTCTACGGGGATTTCCCCGCCCTCGACCTCGTCCGTGCCGACCTCCTCCGTGCGCTCGCGGGTGAGATCGACCTGAGCCAGCGATTGGCGCATCGCCGTGCGGGGACGACCGGAGCCCCTCCGCGCGTCGACTTCGTGCCGGGTGCCGCGAGTGAGGCTGACGTGCTGGAGGTGCGCGCCCACGACGAGCCCGCGCTGCTCCATCGCATCGGCGAGGCGATCAGCCACGCGGGTGCGACGATCGTGGCGGCGCGCGTCGAGACCCTCGGATCCGAGGCGGTGGATGTGTTCTATCTGCGTCGCGCCGGGGGAGGGCGATTGGCTACCGAAGATCGAGCGCTCGTCGTCGGTGCCGTCCTCGACCGCCTTCAGCGAGCAGACGAGCCTGCGGGTATGGATGCAGGGGTTGAGCCGCCCCCATCGGGTCTTCCGGGCACGATCTAGGCTGGGGCATCGCCCGGGTGCCCGGGCCTTGCCTTGACCAGGAGCCCTTGAGTTGTTCGCATCCCTGTCCGACCGCCTTTCGGTGACCTTCCGCAACCTCCGCGGCAAGGGGCGTCTGTCCAAGGCGGACATCGACGAGACGGTCCGCGAGATCCGGATCGCGCTGCTGGATGCCGATGTAGCCCTGCCCGTGGTGCGCGACTTCTGCGCACGCGTCAAGGAGCGTGCCCTGTCCTCGGAGGTGTCGGGCGCACTCAATCCGGCCCAGCAGGTCGTCAAGATTGTTCACGAGCAGCTCATCACCATCCTCGGCGGGGAGACCCGCCGACTGCGGTTCGCCAAGCAGCCGCCGACGGTCATCCTCCTCGCGGGCCTGCAGGGTGCGGGCAAGACCACGCTTGCAGGCAAGCTCGCAGCGCATCTCAAGTCGCAATCCCACACCCCGCTGCTGGTGGCTGCGGATCTGCAGCGCCCCAATGCCGTCGACCAG
>CAZLMT010000001.1:32009-34476 GCA_964560615.1 uncultured Actinomyces sp. | reverse complement strand
CCCTGTCTTTGCGCCCGAGCCGGGAAATGGCGTCGGGGACCCTGTCGAGGTTGCCCGAGCGTCGGTGAAGCACGCGGAGGTACAACTCAACGACATCGTCATCGTGGACACGGCGGGCCGCCTCGCGATTGATGCCGAGCTCATGGACCAACTCGTGCGCGTGCGGGATGCGGTGAATCCCGACGAGGTTCTCCTGGTCGTCGACGCCATGATCGGCCAGGATGCCGTGCGCACCGCCGAGGAGTTCGGAGCCGGGGTCGGCTTCGACGGCGTTGTCCTCACCAAGCTCGACGGCGATGCCCGAGGCGGTGCCGCACTCTCGATCGTGTCCGTGACGGGCCGGCCCGTCCTTTTCGCGTCGACAGGGGAGAAGCTCGAGGACTTTGAGGCCTTCCATCCCGATCGCATGGCGTCGCGCATCCTCGACATGGGGGATGTCCTCACGCTGATCGAACAGGCGGAGCAGGCATTCGATGCCGAGCAGGCCGAGCGCATGGCGCAGAAGGTCTCGCAGGGAGAGGACTTCACCCTCGAGGACTTCCTCGAGCAGATGCAAGCCGTCAAGAAGATGGGCTCGCTGGGCAAGATCTTGGGGATGTTGCCCGGCATGGGCGAGATGAAGGCGCAACTCGACCAGGTCGATGACCGCGAGCTTGATCGCGTTGCGGCGATCATCCAGTCGATGACCCCCGAGGAGCGTCGCAATCCCAAGATCCTCAATGGCTCGCGACGGGCACGCATCGCACGGGGCTCCGGGACTCAGGTGAGCGACGTCAACGGGCTCGTCGACCGCTTCGGCGAGGCGCAGAAGATGATGCGCCAGATGCGCGGGGGCAAGGGCATGCCGGGGATGCCGGGGATGCCGGGCATGCCGGGCTTCGGCGGCGGAGGTGGCAAGAAGTCGAAGGGGCGATCGGGCAAGGCCCCGGCCAAGCCCAAGAAGGGTCGCAGCGGCAATCCCGCCAAGCGAGCCGCCGAGGAGAAAGAGGCCGCCCTGCGCCCCGAGGGGCCAGGGGGGATGGCCGAAGCCCCCGCCTCGGCTGACTTCGAACTCCCCGACGACCTCAAGCGGCTCCTCGGGGGCTGATTCGCGGGGGCTGATTCGCTCCCCAGGGCGCGCTTCTGGCAGACTCCTCCCTGCTGTACGTAGTCCAGGGTCCCTCTCAACCCCGGTCGGCGTACCCGACCGGTCCGGCGGCGACGCACCCCACGCGACGCTCACGGCCCACCATGACCACCTTCGGGTGGACGAATCGAATGGAGCAGCCCGGCCGTGGCCGCCAAGATCAAGTTGAAGCGCGTGGGCAAGGTCCACGCCCCCCAGTACCGCGTCATCGTCGCCGATTCGCGGACCAAGCGCGATGGTCGCGCGATCGAAGAGATCGGCGTGTACCAGCCGATGCAGGATCCCAGCCTCATTGCTATCGACTCCGATCGCGCCCAGTACTGGCTCAAGGTTGGCGCCCAGCCCACCGATGCCGTGCTCGTGCTGCTGAAGATCACCGGCGACTGGCAGAAGTTCAAGGGCATCCCGGGCCAGGAGGGCACGCTCAAGGTGGCTCCGCCCAAGGAGTCCAAGGTCGTCGCCTACGAAGCCGCCGTGAAGCAGGCTGCCGATGAGCCCAAGACCCCGACACCGCGCAAGGTCGCAGAGAAGGTTGCTGACGCGGCCGTCGCCGAGGCAGTCGCTGTCGCAGCCGCCGATGACGCCGTGCTCGCCGAGGCCGAGGCCATCGTCGAGATCGCCGAGGCCAACGCGGGCGAGGTGAGCGTCGTCGAGGCGGAGGCCGCAGTCGAGGCTGCCGTCGAGGCTGACGTTGTCGCCGATGCCGCCGCTGCGGTAGCCGACGAGGCTGTTGCCGAGGCTGTCGAGGCCGCGGCCGAGTCCACCGAGGCCTGACATGCTCGAAGACGCCCTGGGGCATCTCGTGCGGGGCATCGTGGATCACCCCGATGATGTCGCCGTGCGCGCCCGCACCGGACGCCGCGGGCGCTCCCTCGAGGTGCGTGTGCACCCCGAGGACATGGGCCGCGTGATCGGTCGTTCGGGGCGCACCGCGACAGCGCTGCGCACCGTCGTCTCTGCGATCTCACGCGACGGCAGCGTGCGCATCGACTTCCTCGACGTCGACGAACGCTGACAGCATCGTGCGCGTCGTGGTCGCGCGTGTGGGCCGCCCACTGGGGGTCAAGGGCGATGTGCTCGTCGCCGTTCTCACCGATGAGCCGGAGCGTCGGCTCGCTCCGGATGTCGAGCTGCAGGCGATGGGTGGCGGTCGCACGGTCCGTATCGAGTCGGTGCGTCCGCACGGTGGCCGGCTGTGCGTGCACTTCGCCGGCATCGACGATCGCACAGCCGCGGAATCCCTCACCGGTCTCATGCTCGAGGCGGAGCGAGGAGCCGACGAGCGACCGGAGGATCCCGAGGAGTTCTACGACGACGCCCTCATCGGGCTCGAGGTCGTGA
>CAZLMT010000001.1:17344-31791 GCA_964560615.1 uncultured Actinomyces sp. | reverse complement strand
TGACGGGGGCTGGCGAGCGCGTGGGTTCCGTGACCGAGGTGCTCCACCTGCCCGCGCAGGATGTGCTCGCCGTGCGCGCGGCCCCCGATGCGCCCGAGGTTCTCGTCCCCTTCGTCGCAGACATCGTGCCTGTCGTCGACATCGAGGGGGCGCGCATCGTCATCAGGCCGCCCGATGGTCTGCTTGATGTGGCGGAGGAACCCGAGGAGTCCGCGTGAGGAGGGAGTCCGCGTGAGGATCGATATCGTCACGATCTTTCCCGACTACCTCGCACCGCTCGGGCTCTCGCTTGTCGGCAAGGCCCGCGAGCAGGGCCTCCTCGAGATCCACGTGCACGACTTGCGCGAGCACACTCACGATCGCCATCGCACCGTTGACGAGCCCTACGGTGGTGGACCCGGCATGGTCATGCGCCCCGAGCCTTGGGGTGAGGCGCTCGATGCCGTGCTGGCTCTGCATGCCGACCCGCTGCTCGTCATCCCGACTCCCTCCGGCCGTCCCTTCACGCAGGCGCTGGCCACGCAGTGGGCGTCACGACCCGGCCTGGTCTTCGCGTGCGGTCGCTACGAGGGCATAGACGCCCGCGTCGCCGAAGAGTACGGCGAGCGCGTCGCGGTCGCGCCGGTCTCGATCGGCGACTACGTGCTGGCCGGCGGGGAGGTCGCCGCGCTCGCGATGATCGAGGCTGTCACGCGCCTGCTGCCGGGCGTCGTCGGCAACGAGCAGAGCATCGTGGACGATTCGTTCGCACCCGGGGCGATGGAGGGACTTGTCGAAGGCCCGGTCTTCACGCGCCCTCCCGAGTGGCGCGGTCACACCGTGCCTGACGTGCTGCTGTCAGGGGACCACGCCCGGATTGCCGCGTGGCGCCGGGAGCAGGCGGAGCGCCGTACGCGTGACATGCGCCCAGACCTCTGGGAAGGCTGATCACCATGGGCCGCACGGTCGAGCCGCTGCCAGCGGTGTCGTCACCAGCCTCGGTTGTGGTCGTCGGCGCCGGGATGGCAGGCCTCTGCGCGGCCTACGAACTCCGTCGAGCGGGCTGCGCGGTGACGGTCCTTGAGGCGCGGCGGACGGCTGGTGGTCGCGTGCGCACTCGACGTGACTTCCCCGAGGGGCTCTACGTCGAGGAGGGCGCGACCCGCTTCCCGGTCGCCCACCACTTCACGATGCACTACCTCGACGAGTTCGGGCTGCCGCTGATTCCCTTCGACCGCCCAGACATGGGTCACACCCTTCGCGTGATGGGTCGCGATGTCGCATCGCATCCGTGGGGGCAGGATGCCTGGCCTGACGAGCTCCCGCTGCATGCCCACGAGCGCGCACTTGATGTCGAAGGCCTTCATGAGCTGTACGTCGCACCGCTTCTTGGCGAGATCGGTGACCCGCTGTCACCGGGCTGGCCCGGGGAGCACCTGCGCGAGCGCTTCGACACCGTGGGCTTTGCCGATGTCCTGCGCGCGAAGGGGGCCTCGGAGGGAGCGATTCGAGTGCTCTCGCTCGGCTTTCACGTCGGCGAGGGCCTCAACAGCGTGTCGGCCCTGTGGTGGCTCGAGACTATGGCGCTCGATGTCGGTGCCAAAGGTTCTGTCAAAGTCGAAGGCGGCAACGACCGTTTGGCCGATGCCTTCCTGGGTCACCTAGGCGACGACGTGCTCTTCGGACGGGTCGTGCGACGAATCGACAACGATGCGACAGGTGTCACCGTGCACGTCGATGCGCCGATGGGCTCGGAGTCCTATCGAGCCGACTACGCGATCTGCACCCTGCCGGTTCCGCTGGCCCTCGATGTGGCGTTCGACCCCGATCTCACTTCTGCGCGCCGCGAGGCGCTGGTGGCCGTGCCCTACGCCTCCCTGTCGCGTGTCGCCCTGCAGTGTCGACGCCGATTCTGGCTCGACCGGGGGCGCTCCGGCTTCGAGGACACCGACGAGGAGGTGGCCGAGGTGTGGGATCTCACGGTCGGCGAGCCCGGCGATCGGGGTGTCCTGGTCGCCTACTCGGGAGGCAACGAGGCTCGTCGAGTCACGGCGATGACGGATCAGGAGCGCGTCGCCTACACCACCCGGCGACTCGAGCGACTCCTGCCGGGCCTCTCGGAGCACGTGGAGGGGGGTGTCTCGATGTGCTGGGACGCCGAGCCGTGGGCGCGGGGCGGGGGCGCCGGGTTTCGTCCCGGGCAGAGTGGCCTGCGGAGCGTGATCGCGGCACCTCACGGCCGCGTGCACTTCGCTGGCGAGGCCACCTCTCCGTGGCCGGGGTGGGTGCAGGGTGCCTTCGAGTCGGCCCGGCGTGCCGCCAGGGAGGTCCTGGAGCTTTCGGCGACGCCGCAGACATGAGCGTCCGCATCAGCCGAGAGAGGCCCCGCGACCTGACCCGTTGACCCTGAGGCGGGGCTGGATCCGGCCCGTGTGGCACACTTTCTCTGCCGTTCCCGCCGACAGCGGGGCCCGCCCGCCACAGGGGGAGGGCCAACAGGGAGCGGATCTCTCGCCCAGTCCCGGGTCGAGAGCCGTGCCATCCTCACGGGATGGATCAACCGCGGGCGACCTGTGGCGCCGGCAGGAAGTGATTGCGCCATGCAGACTCTCGATGATCTCGACTCCGCGTCCCTCCGCGACGACATCCCTGACTTCCGTGCGGGCGACACCGTCAAGGTGCACGTCAAGGTCGTCGAGGGCAACAAGACCCGCGTGCAGGTTTTCCAGGGCGTCGTGATCGGTCGCGCGGGCGATGGCATCCGCGAGACGTTCACGGTCCGCAAGGTGTCCTACGGCGTTGGAGTGGAGCGGACCTTCCCCCTTCACACCCCGATCATCGACAAGGTCGAGGTCGTGTCGCGAGGCGATGTGCGCCGGGCCAAGCTCTACTACCTGCGCAATCTCCGAGGCAAGGCCGCCAAGATCAAGGAGCTCCGCGACACCGCCCCCGCCGCCGCGGAGTGATGCCGTTGCGCACGCTCGCACGCGGTACTGTCGAGCGATCATGAGCGAGTCCGGTCCGCGCGAGGGAACCCCCGCGGGCCAGGAGGCGTCACAGGGCGTGTCGTCGCCGAAGCGTTCCCGGCCGCGCATCCCGGCGTGGTTGGAATTCCCCCTGCTCATCATCGGGGCCTTCCTGGTTGCCTTCGTCGTCAAGACCTTCCTCGTGCAGGCCTTCTACATCCCTTCTGGCTCGATGGAGGACACCCTCCAGGTCGGTGACCGCGTGCTGGTCAACAAGGTCGTCTACCACCTGCGACCCATCGAGCGCGGTGACATCGTGGTCTTCGACGGCACCGGCTCCTTCATCACCGGAGAGGTCGTCGAGCCCGAGCGCTCGCCGGTCGAGGTCGTCGGGCGGCTCCTGGGCGAGATCGTCGGTCTCGCCCCGCCACGAGACACAGACTTCATCAAGCGCGTCATCGGGGTGGGCGGCGACCGCGTCGTGTGCTGCGATGCTGACGGTCGCATCACGGTCAACGGCGTAGCCCTAGACGAAGAGGCCTATCTCTACCGCAATAACCCACCGAGCAAGCAGCCCTTCGACGTGCTCGTGCCGGAGGGGACGCTCTGGGTCATGGGCGACCACCGGTCCGCGTCCGCGGACTCACGGGCGCACCTGGGTGACCCCGGAGGTGGCATGGTGCCGGTCGATCGCGTCATCGGCCGGGCCTTCGCTGTCGTCTGGCCTGTGGGCAACGCCCAGGTCCTCGAGATCCCGGCCACGTTCGACCAGCCGGCCCTCGACGGATCCGGGCCCTCCCCGTGAGCGCACCTCCGCTGCGCCCGCCCGACGACGACACCCAGCCCATCCCGGTGGTGCGCGGCCGTCACGCGGCCCCGCGGCGGAAGCGGTCCGCCGGCGCGTGGGCTCTGCTCATCGGTCGAGAAGCGGGCATCGTCCTCGGCATCGTCGCCGTGCTGATCATCCTGGCGAGGCTGGTGATCGGGCAGGTGGCCTACGTCGCCGACGATGCGATGGAGCCCACCCTCAACGCCGGGGATCGTGTGGTCGTGACTTCTTGGGGGGAGCCCGGCACTGGCGATGTGGTCCTCGTGCGCAGTCCCGAGGCGTGGGGCTTGCCCTCGGACACCGCCGTCGTCCGTGTCATCGCCGTAGGCGGTGAGCGCGTGGCCTGCTGCGACGACTCAGGCCGCGTCACCGTCGACGGCGTACCCCTTGGCGAGCCCTACATCTCAGGGGTCACCGATCAGGTCGCCTTCGACGTCGTCGTCCCCGAGGGCCGAGTCTTCGTCCTCGCTGACCGGCGTGCGGCCGCGCGGGACAGCCGCGTCCTGTTGGAGGTCGATGAAGGCACCCTCCCTCGCGAGGATGTGCTGGGGCGCGTTGTCTTCGTGGCGTGGCCGCCCCGGGGCCCCGTGGGCTAAGGCAGTCGATGGCGGTCACCCTGCGCGTCGAGCGCGCACTCCTGCGGGAGTCGAGCCCCGGCACTCTCCTGGCGGCCATCGACGAGGTCGGTCGTGGTGCCCTGGCCGGTCCTGTCGCCGTGGGCGTGGTCGTGATTGACGGTGCCACTCCGGCCGCCCCCCGAGGAGTGCGGGATAGCAAGGAGTGCGATCAGGCGACTCGCGAACTGCTCGCACCCCGCGTGCGTGCGTGGGCGCTTCGCAGTGCTGTGGGGATGTCATCGTCGGCCGAGATCGACGCGATAGGCATCGTGAGTGCACTCGCGCTCGCGGCCGCGCGCGCCCTCAACGCCACGGGCTTGCGCCCTGACCTGGTGCTCCTCGACGGCAAGCACGACTGGATGTCGCGCGTCACCCCGGGATCTCGGGTGGTCACCCGGATCCAGGCCGATGCCACCTGCGCCGCCGTGGCAGCGGCCAGCATCATCGCGAAGGTGACGAGGGACACCCACATGGTGGACCTGGCCCGGCTGCAGCCGGAGTATGGCTGGGGCGCCAACAAGGGCTATGCCGCTCCCGACCACGTGGCAGCGCTCGAGCGTCTCGGGCCCTCGCCGTGGCATCGAGTGAGCTGGCGCCTGCCGGGGGTGTCCACAGCGTCCGTGTAGGCACTCCATCCCCAGGCCGTCGCGAGATTTCCCCTGCGCACCCCGCCGAGGTAACGCTGCCCGCGAGGGCCGTCGGTCCACGGAGGGAGCGGGATGGGTGCGCAGCATGTGCAACGAGGTCGGTGGGGAGAGGATCTCGCGGTCCGCCACCTGGAGCGACTCGGACTCACCGTCATCGATCGCAACTGGCGGTCTCGCACGGGCGAGATCGACATCGTCGCCGGAGACGCGGAGGCCGACACGGTCATCTTCTGCGAGGTCAAGACGCGCAGCTCGGAGGACTTCGGCTCACCGCTTGCCGCCGTCACCCCGCGCAAGGTGCGCCGCCTGCGTGCCTTGGCGAGCGAGTGGATGCGCTCCCACGATCACCATGCCCGAGAGGTACGCATCGACGTCATCGGCATCGTGCTGAGCACCCGGGGCGCTCCGAGCCTGGAGCATCTGCGTGGGGTGGCGTGATGGTGGCGCGCTGCCGCACGGCGGTGATCGTGGGCGTCACGGCGAGGATCGTCGATGTCGAAGCCGATGTGAGTTCGGGCCTTCCGGGGCTCACCATCGTGGGGCTCGCCGACACCGCGGTGAGCGAATCCCGTGACCGGGTCCGCGCCGCAGTGGAGCACAGCGGGCTCGAGTGGCCGCGTACCCGGGTGACCGTCGCGCTCCTGCCCGCATCGCTGCCCAAGCGCGGGTCCGCACTCGACGCCGCGATCGCGGTCGCGATACTCGCGGCGTCGCGACAGGTGCCCGAGGAGTCAGCCGCGCGCGCGTGCGTGCTCGGAGAGCTGGGACTCGACGGCCGCATCCACGCGGTGCCCGGTGCCATTGCCGCCTCCCTCGCCATCCAGGGCGAGGGTGCGCGCTTGCTCGTGCCCGTGGCCGCAGTGGGGGAGGCCGGGCTCGTCCCCGGGGTCGATGCCGGCGGGGTGCGCGACCTCGCCCATCTCGTGGGGGTCCTGCGAGGCGATGCCGCGCCGGAGCAGCCCGGTCATTCCATGCCTGCCAGTGCGGGCTATGCAGCCGACCTTGCCGACGTACGCGGGCAGGCCGAGGCTCGCCGAGCCCTGGAGGTCGCAGCGGCCGGTGGGCACCACCTGGCAATGGTGGGCGTCCCCGGGGTAGGGAAAACCCTTCTCGCCGAGCGTCTCCCGGGCCTCATCCCGCCGCTCGACGACGCCACGGCCCTGGAGGTGACGGCCATCCAGTCGGCAGCGGGGCTGGACCCGCGTGGGCTCGTGCGTCGCGCACCCTTCCAGGCTCCGCATCACTCGGCGTCCATGACGGCGATCGTCGGGGGCGGCCAGGCGGGTCGACTCCGCCTCGGGTCGGCCACGCTCGCGCACCGCGGAGTCCTCTTCCTCGATGAGGCCCCGGAGTTCGCCCGCTCCGTGCTCGATGCCCTGCGTCAGCCACTCGAGAGCGGCGAGGTGCGCATCGCCCGTGCCGACATCTCCGGGGTGCTGCCGGCACGCTTCTCGCTTGTCATCGCGGCCAACCCGTGTCCCTGTGGCAACGGCGTGGGCATGGATGCTGCCTGTGCCTGCTCGCCGATGGACAAGCGTCGTTATGCCGCCAAGATGTCGGGGCCGATTCTGGACCGCATCGACCTGCGGGTGACCCTCGAGCGCCCGACCCTCGCGCAGATCGGCGAGCCAGGAGAGGCGACGGACGTCGTCGCCGACCGTGTCGCTGAGGCCCGCTCTCGAGCAGCGTCGCGATGTTCTGGCGATGGCGGGGCCTGGGTTGTCAATGCAGAGGTGCCGGGCTCATTGCTCCGCGATCGCTATCGACCCGACGACGCGGGGGCGCGATTGCTGCGGGCCGCCTTCTCGAGGGGCGCGCTGAGCATGCGGGGCGCCGACCGGGTCGTGCGTGTGGCGTGGACGCTCGCCGACCTCGACGGGGCCGATCGGCCGGGAGGCGATCACGTCGCGGGAGCGATGCTGCTGCGCGGAGGGGGTCTGCCATGGGCGGCATGAGCCTGCAGGCCGTCGCCGAGCCGGACCGCATCGGGCGACTGCTGCTCTCCCAGTGGTGCGAGGCGGCCGACAGGGCACTGGGTGCCCGGGTCCGCCAGATCAGTGCCCACGGTGTCGTCGAAGAGATCCTCGCCGGGCGGTCTCCGCTGCCGGCCTCGACGGGTGTGGCCGGCCGCGTCCCGGCGGGCACGGCATACGACGAAGCGGTCTTCCGGTGGGTTGAGCCCGCGCTGACGACTGCCGAGCGCATCGGGGCGCGCTATGTCGTGCCCGGTGATCCGGAGTGGCCCACGCAGCTCGACGATCTCGGCGACGCGATGCCCCTCGGGCTCTGGGTCGCGGGCGCCGGCCACCTTCGGCTGCTTGCCCTTCGCTCACTCTCGGTGGTCGGTGCCCGTTCGGCCACCGCCTACGGCGAAGGAATCGCGCGCGAGTTGGGCGCCCAGCTCGCCGAGTCCGGCTGGCTCACGGTGTCGGGTGGCGCCTTCGGTATCGATGCGGCCGCGCATCGAGGAGCCCTCGCCGTCGACGGCACCACGGCCTGCGTGCTGGCGGGAGGTGTCGATGTGCCCTATCCGCGGTCGCACGCGGACCTGCTCGCGCGGATCCGAGAGTCCGGCGTGCTCATCAGCGAGGCGCCCCTGGGTGGTGCCGCGATGCGACATCGCTTCCTCACGCGCAATCGCATCATCGCCGCCCTGAGTCGCGGCACGGTGCTGATCGAGGCAGCAGTGCGCTCCGGTGGTCGCTCCACCGTGCGCGAGGCACGTGATTTGCATCGTGTCGTCATGGCCTTCCCCGGGCCTGTCACGTCACCTATGTCCGCGGGCTGCCACATCGTCATCAGGGACGAGGGGGCACACCTGGTCGCGTCCCCTCGCGAGGTCCTGGCCCTCGTCGAGGGGCGCCTGGCTCCGGAGGAGCAGGCGCACACGGGCGTCGGCGATGGGCTCGGCTGGCGGGAGCGGCGGGTGCTCGACGCCGTCCCCGCTCGACGCCCGGCTCCGCTGGCCAACATCGCGCGCCTGGCGGGTCTGGGTCTCGCCGAGGCGATGGCAGCCCTCGGCACTCTCGACGCCTTGGGCTACGTCGCGCGCGCGGGCGAGGGCTGGGCTCGCACCCAGGCGTGAGTCGCTGCCCGGATCCCGAGGCGGCAGGCGTCAGCATGGGCATGTGACCGAGTCTCCGGAAGCTCCCACGGGCGACTGGGCCGAGGTCATCACCCGCTTCGGAGACCATCTCAGGCTCGAGCTCGGGCGCAGCGAGCACACGGTGCGGGCCTATCTCGGAGACCTCGAGGCCCTGGCCGGCTTCGCGCGGGAGCGTGACATCGACCACGTGCGCGATCTCAACCTGCTCGCGCTGCGTGCGTGGCTCGCCGACCAGGAGCGGCGCGGCCTCTCGCGCAGCACCCTGGCGCGGCGCGCTGCAAGCGCCCGCGTCTTCACGGAGTGGGCTGTCGAGCGTGGAATCCTCGCATCCGATGTGGCGGCACGGCTGGCCTCGCCGAAACGCGCCCACCGCCTCCCCGCGGTGCTCACGGCCGACCAGGCCGTGGCCGTGCTCGACGCTGCCGCAGAGGCCTGCGATTCACCGATCGGCCTGCGTGATCTCGCAATGCTCGAGACCCTCTACGCCACCGGGATCCGGGTCGGCGAGCTGGTGGGACTTGACGTCGACGACATCGACATGACCCGACGGACCCTGCGGGTACTCGGCAAGGGTGGACGCGAGCGCACGGTGCCCTTCGGGCTTCCCGCGGAGCGAGCGCTGACGGCCTGGCTCGGGGAGGGGCGTGCTGCCCTATGGCAGGCAGCAGGAGGTGCGGCCGCCTTCTTGGGTGCGCGAGGCGGGCGCATCGATCCGCGCACGGTGCGTGCCGTAGTGCATCGCACGGCCGGGGCCGTGGAGGGAGTCGCGGACATCGGGCCCCACGGATGGCGCCACACGTCGGCGACCCACGTGCTCGAGGGCGGCGCCGATCTGCGTGCCGTGCAGGAGATCCTCGGGCACGCCAGTCTCGCGACAACCCAGATCTACACGCACGTCTCGGTCGAGCGACTGCGCAAGACCTACGAGCAGGCGCACCCGCGCGCGTAGTCGCCAAGCGGCTTGAGGACCACCGGTCGGCGCAGCATCATCATCGGATCGGCGTACAAGCGACCGTTCTTCAACCCCCAGTGGATGCCGGCGGAGTGGCCATCGCGGATCACCACGCCCAGGGGTTCCCCAGTGCGTATCCGGTCGCCGGCCTCGACGCTGGGCTGCACCCCCTCGTATGTCGTGCGCCAGCCAGTGCGCCCCAGGATCGGATGGGCGTGCTCGACGCTCACGACCGCCTTGCCCGCGACACGGCCCGCGAAGCGCACGGTGCCCGCGGCGGGTGCCCGGACGACGGTGCCCGGCGCCGCAGCGAGGTCCACGCCGCGGTGACCGGGGGAGTAGGGCCCGGCCGGGGCCTGGAAGGGCCTCTCGACCACCAGCGGCGCGATAGGCGGAGTCCAGGCGGGCGGGCCGGCCCCCGGCGGCAGGGCGAGCGAGACGACGAGGGGCAGCAGGAGGGAGACGAGGCTCATCCCGACACGGTGCGAGCCGCCCCCCGCTGGCGCAAGGGTCTCGCCCCAGCCTGGGGACGGAGCACGGCTCGGGACCCCGTAGACTCCACGACTGGTCCGGGTCCGCCCGGATACATCGCGCACCCACCCCGCCAGGGGAGGGCCGTCGGTCCCGGCTCGCCGGGATGGCCCGACCGGGTGCCAGGAGCCGCCGCCAACCGGCGTCGGCATGGAACCGACAGCGGTCGGCACAGCCGGCCGCGCCCAAGGAGTGCCCCATGGCCGTCGTCACGATGCGCCAGCTGCTCGAGAGCGGTGTCCACTTCGGACACCAGACCCGACGCTGGAATCCCAAGATGAAGCGCTTCATCTTCACCGAGCGCAATGGCATCTACATCATCGATCTGCAGCAGTCGTTGTCCTACATCGACAACGCCTACGAGTTCGTCAAGGAGACCGTCGCCCGCGGCGGCACGATCCTCTTCGTCGGCACCAAGAAGCAGGCCCAGGAGCCCATCGCCCAGCAGGCGACGCGCGTCGGCATGCCCTACGTCAACCAGCGTTGGCTCGGCGGCATGCTCACCAACTTCAACACCGTGCACAAGCGGCTGCAGCGCCTCAAGGAGCTCGAGGGCCTCGAGACCGATCCGGCTGCCGCGGGCATGACGAAGAAGGAGCTCCTCGTCCTCGATCGCGAGCGCGTCAAGCTCGACCGCACGCTCGGTGGCATCCGCGACATGGCCAAGCTGCCCAGTGCCGTGTGGGTCATCGACTCCAACAAGGAGCACATCGCCGTCGGCGAGGCCCGCAAGCTCGGCATCCCGGTCATCTCGATCCTCGACACCAACTGCGACCCCGATGACATCGACTTCCCGATCCCGGGCAACGACGACGCCATCCGCAGCGTCACGCTGCTCACCCGCGTCATCGCCGACGCCGTCGCCGAGGGCCTCATCGCCCGCGCGGGGCGCGCGACGGCCGCCGCCGAGGGCGACGCCGTGGAGATCATTGCCGAGGAGCCCCTCGCCGAGTGGGAGCAGGAGCTCCTCGCGGGCGGCGGCGCGACCGAGGTCGTCGTCGAGTCCACTGAGGGTCCCGGCGCCTGACACCACCACGCAGGACCGCGCACGCGCGCGGTCCTGCGGCATGAGCAGACCAATGCACGCTACGAACGAGTCAAAGGGATAGGTCATGGCCACGATCACGGCAGCCGATGTCAAGAAGCTTCGCGACCTCACGGGCGCGGGCATGATGGAGTGCAAGAAGGCCCTGGAGGAATCCGACGGCGATATCGACAAGGCCATTGAGGCCCTGCGCATCTCGGGCGCGGCCAAGGCCGCGAAGCGGGGTGCGGAGCGCACCGCGGGTAATGGTCTCGTCGTGTCGCAGGACAACGTCATGGTCGAGTTGCTCTGCGAGACGGACTTTGTCGCCAAGAGTGAGGATTTCCAGGCCCTCGCCGGCACGATCGTCGAGACCGCGGCTGCGCTCCAGGTCGGCGATCGGGCTGCCCTCGCGCAGCAGATGATGACCGATGGCCGCACCGTGGACCAGGCCATCGGCGATCTCGCCGGAATCATCGGCGAGAAGCTCGAGCTCGGTCGTGTCGCCATGCTCAAGGCGCCGGTCGCCGTCTACATGCACAAGCGCGCGTCCGACCTGCCCGCGCAGGTGGGCGTCATGGTGTCCTACACCGGCAGCGAGGACGACGCCCGCAATGCGGCTATGCAGGTCGCGGCCATGCGCCCGAGCTATGTGACCCGCGACGAGGTGCCCGCGGACGTCGTCGACAACGAGCGTCGCATCGCCGAGGCGACGGCCAAGGAGGAGGGCAAGCCGGAGGCGGCACTTCCCAAGATCGTGGAGGGGCGCCTGCAGGGCTTCTTCAAGGAGTCGGTCCTTCTCGAGCAGCCGTCGGTCATCGACAACAAGAAGACGGTCGGCCAGGTGCTCACTGATGCGGGCACCACGGTCACGGCCTTCGCTCGCTTCGAGGTCGGCCAGGGCTGAACCCCCGGGAGGCTCACCATCCGGTGGGCCGGGGCGCTACGGTCGGGGCCATGGGAGGACCGGTGGCTGAGAGCGGCGAAGCCCGACAGGACGGGCCCCGCCCGTCCTCCGGGCCGGTCCAGCCATCGCTCGAGGGCACGATCGACACCTGGCCCGAGGCCCCGGAAGGCGGCTGGGATCGCGTCCTGCTGAAACTCTCGGGCGAGGCCTTCGCGGGTGACGGCGATCTCGGCGTCGACCCCGATGTCGTGCAGTCGATCGCCCGACAGATCGCGGGCGTCGTGCAGTCGGGGACCGAGGTGGCCGTCGTCATCGGTGGCGGCAATTACTTCCGGGGTGCCCAACTCTCCCAGCGGGGCATGGACCGTGCGCGCGCGGACTACATGGGCATGCTCGGCACCGTAATGAACTGCCTGGCACTCCAGGACTTCCTGGAGAAGCAGGGGGTCGAGACGCGTGTGCAAACGGCGATCACCATGGGCCAGGTTGCCGAGGCATACATCCCGCGTCGTGCGATCCGCCACCTGGAGAAGGGGCGCGTCGTGATCTTCGGCGCGGGCCTGGGGGCGCCGTTCTTCTCGACGGACAGCACCGCGGCGCAGCGCGCACTCGAGGTCGGTGCGCGCATCGTCCTCATGGCCAAGGCGGTGGACGGCATCTACGACGCCGATCCGCGCACCCATCCGGATGCGCGCCGCTTCGAGCGACTTTCCTACGACGAGGTCCTGGCCCGCGATCTCAAGGTCGCCGACGCGACCGCGATCAGCCTGTGCCGTGACAACGCCATGCCGATCCTTGTCTTCGACCTGCTGGTCGAGGGCAATATCGCGCGTGCCGTGCGGGGTGAGAGGATCGGGACGCTGGTAACGCGCACCGATGTCAACTCCGGGAAGGACAGCACGTGAGCGAGCAGGTCGACGAAATCCTCCTCGAGGCCGAGGAGAAGATGGACAAGGCCGTCGAGGTCGCACGCGATGACTTCGCCACGATCCGCACCGGCCGCGCCAACCCGGGGATGTTCGCCAAGGTCATGGTCGACTACTACGACACGCTCACGCCCGTGAATCAGCTGGCCTCCTTCGCCTCGCCGGAGGCGCGCATGATGATCGTCACGCCGTACGACAAGAGTTCGCTCGCGGCGATCGAGAAGGCCATCCGCGACTCAGATCTGGGGGTCAACCCCACCAATGACGGCAGCATCATCCGGGTGGTGCTTCCGGCGCTGACCGAGGAGCGCCGCAAGGAGTACATCAAGGTCGCGCGTCAGAAGGCCGAGGATGCTCGCATCTCCGTGCGCAATATCCGCCGCCACGCCAAGGAGGCCATCGAGAAGATGGTCAAGGACCACGAGGTCGGCGAGGACGATGCCAAGCGCGGCGAGAAGCACCTCGAGGACGTCACGCATAAGACGGTTGCGCACATCGATGAGATCCTCAAGCACAAGGAAGCCGAGCTTCTCGAGGTCTAGTCGATGACCGACCCCTCAGGGGCGCCCGAGGAGGCGCCCGTCCCCAGCCGCGCTGGGCGCAACCTGCCCGCGGCCATTGCGTCCGGTGTCGTGCTTGCCGTCCTGGTGGTTGTCAGCCTCGTCTGGATCCCGTGGCTCTTCGGAGTGCTTGCCGCGGCTGCGCTCTGCCTGGCCATCTACGAACTCACCACGGCGTTCGCGGGTGCCGGCATTCACGTGGCACGGACCCCCGTCTACGCCACGACGCTCGTGGGGATGGCCGCGGCGTACATCTGGGGGACCGAGGCACTCCTCATCACCATCGGCGCGGGCGTGGTCGCGGTGCTCATCTGGCGTATCCGCCGCGGCACCGAGGGCTACCTGCGCGATGCCAGTGCGAGTGTCTTCCTCCTCGGCTACATCTCGCTCATGGGCGGCTTCGCGATGCTCATGCTCGCCGCGTCCGACGGACCGTGGCGCATCGTCGTCTTCATCCTGCTCACCATCGGCAACGACATCGGTGGCTACGCCACAGGCGTGCTCTTCGGGCGCCACCCCATCGCGCCCCAGGTGAGCCCCAAGAAGTCCTGGGAGGGTTTCGCCGGATCCCTTGTGGTGCAGTGCCTCATCGGTGTCGCGGCCTTCATCTGGGTCTTCGACGCGCCCTGGTGGCAGGGCCTCATCATGGGCGCCGTCCTCACGATCACCGCCACCGCGGGTGACTTCGTGGAGAGTGCGATCAAGCGCGATATCGGTGTCAAGGACATGGGCACGCTCCTCCCCGGGCACGGGGGGATCATGGATCGCCTCGATTCCCTCGTCGTTAACGCCTTTGCCGCGTGGGCGCTCTTTGCGCTCTTCCTCGGCCAGGGCTGATGACACACTGGTCCCATGCCCGAACCCGGTGAGCTCACCCTGGAGGCGCCCCGTAGGGGGCGTCCGCCGACGCACCTCGCTGACCTCGACATGGCCGGGCGTCGGGAGGCCATGGTGGCGCTGGGGCTGCCGGCCTTCCGGGCGGATCAGGCATCGCGTCACTACTTCGGTCGTCTAGAGCCCGATGCCTCGATGTGGACCGATCTGAGCCCGGACGACCGCGCCACCGTCGCCCAGGGATTGATGCCCGACCTGCTCACCCCGGTGCACGAGCTCTCCTGCGACGACGGCGCGACCGTCAAGGTGCTCTGGAAGCTCCACGACGGCTCCCGCGTCGAGTCGGTGCTCATGGGCTACCGCGATCGCGTGACGATATGCGTCTCGAGCCAGGCGGGCTGCGGCATGAATTGCCCCTTCTGCGCGACGGGCCAGGCGGGTCTCACGCGCAATCTCTCCGCCGCCGAGATCGTCGGTCAGGTCATCGCGGGCTCGCGCATGGTGCGCTATGGCGACTTCCCCGGGGGCAGCGAGCGGGTGAGCAACGTCGTCTTCATGGGCATGGGCGA
>CAZLMT010000001.1:14876-17308 GCA_964560615.1 uncultured Actinomyces sp. | reverse complement strand
CAACTACAAGGCCCTCATGAGCGCCATCCATCGCATGGTCGATCCCGTGCCCGAAGGCCTGGGCATGTCAGCCCGGGGGATCACCGTCTCGACGGTGGGGCTTGTGCCGCGCATGCGCGAGCTGGCGACGGAGGGCCTGCCCCTGCGCCTGGCCGTCTCGTTGCATGCTCCCGATGACGAACTCCGCGACACCCTCGTGCCTATCAACACGCGCTATCCGGTGTCCGAGGTCCTTGACGCAGCCTGGCACTACGCCGACGTCACCGGGCGACGCGTGAGCATCGAGTACGCCCTCATTCGTGGAGTCAATGACCAGCGCTGGCGGGCCGAGCTCCTCGCCAAGCGCCTTCGCGGCCACCGTGTGCACGTCAACCTCATCCCGCTCAATCCCACGCCGGGATCGGCATGGACCGCATCGGACCCCGACGACGAGTTGGCCTTCGTTCGGGCCCTCGAGATCGCGGGAGTCCCCGTGACCGTCCGCGATACCCGCGGGCGCGAGATCGACGGTGCATGCGGACAGCTTGCCGCCGCGACACCCTGACGGTCGGCGCGTGCGCTAGCGTCGCCGCCATGGCCAACGCCGGAGAGGCTGCCCATGCGCGCAGCCTGGAGGACCCCGTCGGCTACTGGCGTGAGGCTTCCGCTCTCATTGACTGGGCCGTCCCTCCGCAGACGGTCTTGGACGACTCGCGTGCGCCTCTGTATCGCTGGTATGCCGGCGGCCAGCTCAACACCTGCGCGAATGCCCTGGATCGCCACGTGGAGCGCGGCCGAGGAGACCGGATCGCACTCATTCACGACAGTGCGTACACGGGCGAGGTCACGAGGCTGACCTACGCCGAGCTCCTCGATCGTGTGTCGCGCTTCGCCGATGCGCTGCGGCGTCAGGGCGTGGAGCGTGGAGACCGCGTCATCATCTACCTCCCCATGGTGCCCGAGGCGCTCATCGCCATGCTGGCGTGCGCCCGGCTCGGCGCGGTCCACTCCGTCGTCTTCGGCGGCTTCGCTCCGCCCGAGCTCGCCGCCCGAATCGATGATGCGCTCCCCAAGGCGATCGTCACCGCTTCCTGCGGTATCGAGGGCGGGCGCGTCGTGCCCTACAAGCCGCTTGTCGACGAGGCGCGCGCCCTCGCCGAGCACAGGGTGGGTGCGTGCATTGTGCTGCAGCGCCCGCAACTCACCTCGGAGATGGGAGAGGGGGATATTGACTGGGTCGACGCCCTCGAGGGTGCACGCCCGATCGACCCGGTTGTGGTCGAGGCGACCGACCCGCTTTTCATCCTCTACACATCGGGCACCACGGGTAAGCCGAAGGGCATCGTGCGTGACAACGGCGGGCACGCCGTCGCCATGGCGTGGAGCCTGCCGCATGTCTATGGCATCGGCCCGGATGATGTCTGGTGGGCGGCTTCCGATGTCGGGTGGGTCGTCGGCCACTCCTACATCGCCTATGCGCCGCTCATCACCGGATGCACGACCGTGATGTACGAGGGCAAGCCGGTGGGCACCCCTGATGCGGGCGCCTTCTGGCGCGTCATCGAGGAGCATCGGGTGAACGCGCTCTTCACCGCCCCCACGGCCATCCGTGCGATCAAGAAGGAAGACCCGGGTGGCAGCGAGATGGCCAATCGCGATCTCAGCAGCATGCGATGCCTCTTCCTCGCCGGGGAGCGGCTCGACCCGGATACCTACTCCTGGACCACGGAGCACCTGGGCATCCCCGTCGTCGACAACTGGTGGCAGACGGAGACGGGCTGGCCCATTGCCTCGAGCATGCGCGGCCTCGACCCGCTGCCACTTAAGGTGGGATCACCGTCGCGGCCCGTACCCGGCTACGACGTATGCGTCCTTGACGAGCACGGTGACGAGGTCGCCCCGCTCACCGAGGGCAACATCTCCATTCGTCTGCCCCTGCCTCCGGGCACGCTGCCCACGCTCTGGGGTGACGATGACCGCTACGTGGCGGCGTACCTGTCCACCTTCCCCGGCTTCTACGCCACGGGTGATGGCGGCTACGTCGACGAGGACGGCTATCTCTACGTCATGGGTCGCACGGACGACGTGATCAACGTCGCGGGCCATCGCCTCACGACGGGCTCCCTCGAAGCCGCGGTCTCGGGGCATCCCGCGGTCGCCGAGTGCGCCGTCATCGGTGTCCACGATCAGATCAAGGGGCAGGTCCCACGGGCCTTCGTCGTACTCAAGTCCGGGGTGGAGCCCGATCCCGATGAGCTGCAGCAGGAGGTGATCACGCTCGTGCGCGACACCGTCGGCCCTGTGGCCGCGCTGCGCGACGTGCGGATCGTCCCCGCACTGCCCAAGACGCGTTCGGGCAAGATCCTGCGCAGGTCCATGCGCGCGATCGCCGACGGCAAGCAGGAGCCGGTCCCGTCGACCATCGAGGACCCGCGCGTGCTGGAGGCCATCGC
>CAZLMT010000001.1:13862-14818 GCA_964560615.1 uncultured Actinomyces sp. | reverse complement strand
GGTCCTGGCAGGTCCCTACGCCACCATGCTGCTGGGGGACCTCGGAGCGGAGGTCATCAAGGTCGAGCGCCCCGGCCAAGGCGATGACACCCGTGCCTGGGGGCCGCCGTACACCGAGCAGGGCCAGTCGACGTACTTCGCAGGGGTGAATCGCAACAAGTCGACGCGTGCGCTCGACCTGGGCACGGCCGAGGGTAGGGCTGCCGCGCGTGACCTCGCGCTCTCGGCCGATGTGGTGATCGAGAACTTCAAGCCCGGTGCACTCGATCGCATGGGCCTCGGCTACGACGCACTCGCGGCGGTGAACCCGAGACTTGTCTACTGCTCGATCACAGGATTCGGCGCGGGTGTCGGGCGGGACATGCCCGGCTACGACCTGCTGGTCCAGGCGATGGGCGGCCTGATGAGCATCACCGGCCCAGGACCCGGCCAGCCCACCAAGGCCGGTGTGGCCCTGGTGGACGTGATCACCGGGCTGCACGCCACGGTGGGCATCCTCGCCGCGTTGCGCCACCGCGACGCGACGGGGCAGGGTCAGCACGTGGAGGTGAATCTGCTGTCCTCGCTGCTCTCGGCTCTGGTCAACCAGGCTTCGGGATACGTCGCGGCCGGCGTGGTGCCGGGCATCCTCGGCAACGCTCATCCCTCCATCGCTCCTTACGACGTCTTCGCGACAGCCGACCGCCCGCTCGTCATCGCCGTCGGCAATGACGGACAGTTCGGCTCGCTCGTTGCCGTCCTGGGCGCTCCCGAGATGGCCGAGGATCCTGACTACGCCACGAATCCCGCGCGGGTGATCCACCGCGATCAGCTCAAGGCACGGCTCGAGGGTCTGCTGGCGTCGAGGGGTGCGGATGCGTGGCAGCGCGAGATCTCGGCGGCGGGAGTGCCGTGCGGGCCGATCAACGACCTGGCCCAGGCGTTTGCGCTCGCCACCGACCTCGGCCTCGAGCCCG
>CAZLMT010000001.1:9826-13852 GCA_964560615.1 uncultured Actinomyces sp. | reverse complement strand
GGTCACCGGCCCACCACGCCCAACGACCCCACCGCTCTCACCGACCCGACCGCCGAGTGTGCACTTGCGTGCAGGAATCAGCCGAAATTCCTGCACGCAAGTGCACACTCGCGGAGGAGGGGCGGTCTCTAGCGGAATGCGGGAATGCCGGTGAGGGCCTGCCCGATCACCAGGGTGTGCATCTCGTTGGTGCCTTCGTAGGTGAAAACCGACTCGAGGTTGTTCATGTGGCGGATCACGGGGTACTCCAGCGTGATGCCGTTGCCTCCGAGGATCGAGCGGCACTCCCGAGCGATGGCCAGCGCCTCGCGGGCGTTGTTGAGTTTGCCGAGACTGACCTGCTCTGGCGTGATGACGTGCTCGTCCTTGAGCCGGCCCAGGTGGATCGCGAGGAGCATGCCCTTGCCGAGCTCGAGGGTCACGTCGGCCAGTTTCTGCTGCGTCATCTGGTAGCCGGCGATGGGCTTGTCGAACTGCTCGCGGTCGATGGAGTAGCGCAGGGCGGTCTCGAGGCAGTCGCGCGCGGCGCCCAGAGTGCCGTAGGCGATGCCGAACCGGGCCTCATTGAGGCAGGCCAGGGGTCCCTTGAGCCCCCTCACGCCAGGCAGCAGCGCGGATGCGGGCAGGCGGACATTGTCGAAGACCAACTCGGCGGTCACGGAGGCCCGCAGCGACATCTTCTTGTGGATCTCCCGCGCGGAGAAGCCGGGCGTGTCCGTCGGGACGACGAACCCGCGAATACCGTCATCGGTCTGCGCCCAGACGATCGCGACATCCGCGACCGTGCCGTTGGTGATCCACATCTTCGAGCCGTTGAGCACCCAGTCATCGGAGTCGCGCTTGGCGGCCGTGCGCATGCCTGAGGGATTTGAGCCGAAGTCGGCCTCGGTGAGTCCGAAGCAGCCGATGGCCTCGCCCTTGGCCATGCGCGGCAGCCACTCTTCCTTTTGCTCCTCGGAGCCGAAGGCGTGAATGGCGTACATCGCGAGCGAGCCCTGCACACTCACGAGTGATCGGATACCGGAGTCACCCGCTTCGAGCTCCATGGCGGCGAGGCCGTAGGAGACGGCGTTGGTGCCTGCGCAGCCGTAGCCCTCGAGGTGCATGCCGAGTACGCCGAGCTCGCCGAACTCCAGGGCAAGTTCCCGTGCGGGGATGGTCCCTGCCTCGAACCAGTCGGCGACCTCGGGCTTGATGCGACGCTCCACGAAGTCGCGGACGACGTCGCGGATCGCACGCTCCTCCTCGGTGAGCAGGCCGTCGATAGCGAAGAGCTCGAGGGGCAGGCGAGGTGTGGTGCTCACGGATCCTCCGAAGGGTCGTGCCGGGACATCCAGTATCCCGCAGGACTCCGGATCCGCTGCGCGGGCCTCGAGGGGGCAATCCCCCAGGGGAGGTCACGTCATCCGGTGCCATGCGCCAGGATGTACGCCATGCCCCTCCTGCCTCGCCTGCGGGTGCCCCGCGACCTCGATCCCTCGTCCCGCGCCGGCCTGATGCTGGCCGCCGTGAGTGTGGGCCTGTCCTACCAACCCAACCTCCTCACGCGAAAGAGTGTCGACCAGGGCATCATCACCGGCATCTCCGGCCTGGCGGCCTACACCTGGGGGACCTCGGCGCACAGCGCTCTGAGCGCCCTGGGCTCCCGCGTGGGCGGACGCCGGGGCCAGGTGGCCGGTGACGCTCTCGTCGTGCTGGGTTCCGTCGCGGCCAACCGCCTGCTCGCCTGGCGCGAGCACGAGCCGTCCTGGCGCGCCTGGGCGCGCCTGGGCGCGGGTGCCATGGCGGCCGCGGCAGCATCAGGCATGGCATCTCGCGTGATCGAGGAGATCCCGAGCACGCCGGTGCGTATCGCCGCGACGACAGGCACCGTGGCGGCGCTCGGCGGCGGTGTGTACGGCGCGACGCGCCTCCTCGGTCAGCAGGTTGGTGCGGTCGAGCTCGAGCAGTTCCGCTCGTCACGGGATGAGGGCCTCGGCGGCATGGTGCGCGCGATCCAGCAGATCGCTACGGGTGAGCCCGACGACATCGCCCAGGACCAGGACCTCACCGTCGATCCCCTCATGGCCACCGGTATCGGCATCGCCGTGACGGGGACCCTGCTGGGCCTGGCGGCCGTGGAGTCGCGCGTCACCCATCTCTGGGGCCGTGGGGTCGCGTCGCTCTTCGGCGGCACGCCAGAGGACCACGCGACCGTGGCGCGCGGCCTCACCGCGGCCGCAACCCTGGTGGTGGGCGGCTTGGCGCTGAAGTTCGTCGACCGCGAGTTGGGCAACGCCGGCGAAGGCATGGAGCTCGCTCACGCGACGCCCCCGGACATTCCCGAGATCACGGGCTCGCCCGTGTCTGGTCGCTCGTGGTCGGACCAGAGCCGCGAGGGCAGGCGCTGGTTGAGCATGGTGCTGCGCCCCGACACCATCTCTGCCGTCATGGGCGAGCCGGCGCAGCAGCCGATTCGCATATACGCGAGCCTGCAGAGCGCGACGACCAACGAGGGTCGCGCGCAGGTGCTCCTCGATGAGATCGATCGCACGCGCGCGCTCGAGCGGCCGTATGTGGTGGTGTGGTCGCCCACCGGCTCCGGCTACGTCAACTACGTCGCGTGCGAGACGTTCGAATACCTCACGCGCGGCAACTGCGCCAGCCTCTCGATTCAGTATTCCGTCCTGCCGTCGTCGCTCTCCCTGACCGATGTCAAGCGCGGCACCGACCAGACACGCATGGTCTTCGCCGGGCTCGCGCAGCGACTCGCGGCGATGCCGCCGGAGAAGCGGCCCCGTGTTTTCCTCTTCGGCGAGAGCCTCGGCTCCCAGGTGAGCGAGGAGATGTTCGAGGGCATGGGGGTCTTCGGCCCCGAGAGCCTGGGCCTCGAGGCTGGACTGTGGATTGGCACACCCGAGGCGACGAAGTGGCGCCAGCAAATCTGGGGGGACCGCTCGGTCTCCGAACCGCCGGGTGTAGGCCCCGGCGACATTTACCTGCCCCGCTGGATCGGGGACTGGACCGATCTGCCCGCCGAGGAGCGTGCTCGCGTGCGCTACCTCCTGCTCCAAAACGGTGACGACCCCATCCCGAAGTTCTGGGTCGAGCCGCTTTACCGCCGACCGGCCTGGCTCGGCCCCTGGGGCAAGCGCCCGCCCGGGTCCCCGCGGCACACCATCTGGTGGCCGGTGACGACCTTCTTTGCGACGTTCATCGACATGCTCAATGCGCTCGCGCCCACCCCCGGCATCTTCGTCGAGGGCGGCCACGACTACCGCCTCGAGCTGCCTCAGGCGGTGCGCGAGGTGTGGCGCCTGGAGTGCAGCGACGAGCAGATGGCAGCCATGCAGCAGGCGCTGAGGCGCCGTGAGCTGGGCTGGGAGACGAAGCGTCGGTGGATGGAGGCGGAGGCTGTGGTCGGCCCGGATGCCCGCGCCGAGAAGGAGCACAAGGTCCTCGACGACGTCGCCACGTGGACGGGGCAGTCGTCGGTGACGCCCGCGGATGTCCAGCGGATCATTGACACGGACTGCCAGCCCACCTAGCCGCCATGGCAGTTTTTGCCACTAAACGTGAGTTCGCCGCGTAAGGAAGTCGCGATAACTGGCGATAAGTGGCTGATCTAGCCGAGGAAGCGGGAGAAGACCCGGGCGCGCAGCGCGGGTCGACCGGTCCGCGTCTCAACGTCGTCGGCCGACCCCATCACGCGCAGTCCGACGTTGACCCCGAGCCAGCGCAGCGGCTCAGGCTCCCAGTCGGGCGACAGGTGCCCGACCCAGGGCAAGGACGTGATCTCGGTCTCGCGGCCGCCGATGAGGTCGGCCAGGGTGCGACCGGCAAGGTGCGCTGTGCCTACGCCGTCGCCGACGTAGCCGCCGCCCCACGCCATGCGCGTCACCGGGTCGAGCCCGACCGAGGCGCACCAGTCGCGGGGGATGCCGAGCGGGCCACCCCAGGAGTGAGTCACGACATGCCCCGAGACGGCGGGAAAGAGATCGACGAGGTTGCGCCAGAGGTCGGCGAAGACGGCGGGTTCGCGATCGA
>CAZLMT010000001.1:5598-9816 GCA_964560615.1 uncultured Actinomyces sp. | reverse complement strand
AATCCGGGCGCACCCCCGAACCCCAGTGGTACGGCGCTCCCCGCCCGCCGAAGGCTAGGCGGTCGTCGGCCGTGCGCTGGCCGTAGACGATGAGGTGGCGGCCGTCGGAGAAGGTCGGGCGCGATGCGAGTCCGATGCTGTCCCACACGTCCTTGCCCAGCGGCTCGGTCGCGATCATGAGCGAGTAGACGGGCACGATCGCCCGCTGGTAGCCGGGCAGGCGCGGGGTGTAGCCCTCGGTTGCGCGCACCACATAGCGAGCACGGACCCGACCGTGCGCGGTGCGCACGAAGCCGGGTCGCAGCTCCGTCACAGGGGAGTGCTCGTGGATGACCCCACCACGCTGGACCACGGTCCGCGCCAGGTGCCGGACGAGGCGCGCGGGATGGATGGCCGCGCAGTGCGGGGTGTACGTCGCGCCGATGACATCGGTCGCACCGACGAGGCCCCGCGCCTCATCGGCTCCGAGTAGGCGGTAGTCCTCTTCGCCGAAGCCCCAGCGCCGCCACTCGGCGATCTCCTCCTGGGCTCGCTCCCACTGCAGCGGGGTGCGTGCGGCGACCACCGTGCCGCCCTTCGCCCAGTGGATGTCCCAACCCTCGGCTGCAGCCACCTTGCCGATGCCGTCGACGGTGTCGTGCATCGCGCGCTGGAGGCGGATGGCCGAGTCGCGATCGCTCATGGCGGCGACCTTGGCCACGCTTGCCGGGAAGAGCGCGGAGCACCAGCCGCCATTGCGGCCGCTCGCTCCGAATCCAGCGTGCTCGGCCTCGAGGAGCGTGACGCGGATCCCGGGCTGCGTGGTGAGCAGGTAGTAGGCGGTCCACAGTCCGGTGTAGCCCGCGCCCACGATGACGACGTCGGTGTCAGCCTCGCCCGTCAGAGGCGCACTGAGCGGCGCGGTGAGGTCCTCGGGGAGCGTGTCCGACCACAGGGAGGTCATCCGCGGTGCCATTCCCGCACATATGCCGGCACGGGGATGCCCGTGGCGAGCTCATCGGCCACGGGCTCGCCCAGGGTCTCCGTGATGGGCACGTAGCCGGCCCAGATCTTCGAGTAGACCGGATCGACGAGATCGGAGTCGACGTCGTCGGGAGGCCCTTCGCTGACCTTGACCGAGATCTCGCCGAGGGGGAGGGCGAGCGTGAGCGTGGCCTTGAGCTCCTGTGCGGTCGGATGGCGTGCCTCAGACGTCCGGCCCGGCATGAGTCGTTCTGATAGGTCGAGGAGAGCGGATTCTTCCTCGTCTCCCTCGAGTCGTCGGCATACGCCGAGTGCCATGACGGTGCGGTAGTGCATGGACGACTCGAAGAGGCTGCGCGCCAGCACGAGCCCGTCGAGCAGCGTGACGGTGAGACAGGTGGGAGCGCCCTTGGCCAGCGTGGTGAAGAGTCGAGAGGCGCTGGACCCGTGGAAAATCACCTCGTCGCCTCTGCGCGCGTATCCCACCGGCACGACGTAGGGCTGCCCATCCGTCACCACCGCGACGTGTGCGACGAGGCCCGAATCGAGGATTGCGTAGGCGGTGGCTCGATCCGTGACAGCCTTCTCGGGCAGTCGCTTGACACGCGTGCGCGCCGTCGAGCCGGGCTGAGCAAGGTCTGTCATAGCCGGTTGCCCGCCTCCGTCAGCACCAGTCGCAGGATCTGCTCGATCTCGTCGAAGTGCGATTGGTCGCAGATGAGCGGGGGTGACAGCTGGATGACGGGATCCCCGCGGTCGTCCGCACGGCAGTAGAGGCCGTTGTCGAAGAGTGCCTTGTCGAGGTAGCCGCGCAGCAGGCGCTCCGACTCCTCGTCGCTGAAGGTCTCCCGGGTCTCCTTGTCCTTGACGAGCTCGATCCCATAGAAGTAGCCGGCCCCGCGCACATCCCCGACGATGGGGAGGTCGTAGAGACGCTCGAGGGTGGTGCGGAACGCACCCTCGTTGTCGCGCACGTGCTGCAGGAGGCCCTCGCGCTCGAAGAGGTCGAGGTTGGCCAGAGCGACGGCACTGGCGACCGGGTGGCCGCCCCAGGTGTACCCGTGAAGGAAGGTGTTGGTGCCGTGGCGGAAGGGCTCGAAGAGCCGGTCGCTCGCGATCATGGCACCCGCGGCGGCATATCCCGATGTCATGCCCTTGGCGCACGTGATGATGTCGGGTTGTACGCCGAACCGGTTGATGGCGAAGATGTCGCCGATCCGGCCGAAGGCGGTGATGGTCTCGTCGGCGACGAAGAGCACGTCGTACTCGTCGCAGATCTCGCGCACGCGCTCGAGATAGCCGGGTGGGGGAGGGAAGCAGCCGCCTGAGTTCTGCACCGGCTCGAGGAAGACTGCGGCGACGGTGTCGGGACCCTCGAACTCGATGGCCTCGCGGATGCGCTCGGCCGCCCACAGGCCGAAGGCCTTCTCGTCGTAGCGGTATTCCTCAGGAGCCCGATAGAAGTTGGTGTTGGGCACCTTGATCCCCGTGGGCACAAGCGGCTCGAAGTACTTCTTCGCTCCGGGGAGGCCCGTGATGGACAGTGCGCCATGGGGCGTGCCGTGGTAGGCGATATTGCGGCTGATCACCTTGTGCTTCGTCGGCTTGCCGGTGAGCTTGTAGTACTGCTTGGCGAGCTTCCAAGCACTCTCGACGGCCTCGCCGCCACCGGTCGTGAAGAACACGCGGTTGAGATCGCCCGGTGCGTAGTTGGCCAGGCGCTCCGCGAGCTCGATCGCACGCGGGTGGGCGTAGGACCAGATCGGGAAGAAGGCAAGCTCCTCCGCCTGCCGGGCGGCGGCGGCCGCCAACTCCTTGCGCCCGTGGCCCGCCTGCACGACGAAGAGGCCCGAAAGCCCATCGAGGTAGCGGCGCCCCTGGTCGTCCCAGACGTAGGCGCCCTCGCCGCGCACCATGACGGGCACGTGTCCCTCGCCGGTCTCGTAGATCGAGTGCCGAGTGAAGTGCATCCACAGGTGGCGCTCGGCGGTGGCAGCCAGGCGATCGTCGCCGGGCTCGGTCACGAATTGCGGAGTAATCGTCATCGGGTGCCCCAGGTGTAGATCTGTTTGCGGAGTTGGAGGTAGACGAAGGTCTCGGTGCGCCTGACGCCCGGGATCGGCCGGATACGTCGGTTGAGGATCTCCAGGAGGTGGTCATCGTCCTCCGCGACGACCTCGGCCATGAGGTCGAACCCACCGGCGCAGATGACGAGGTAGTCCACTTCGGGGAGCCCCTCGACCTCGGCGGCGACAGCCTCCAGGTCACCCTCGACCGTAATGCCGATCATCGCGGCGCGCGGGAATCCGACCTGAAGGGGGTTGGTGACGGCGACTACCTGCATCACGCCCGAGTCGATGAGCCGCTGGACACGGTGGCGCACCGCTGCCTCCGACAGACCCACGGCCTTGCCGATGGTGGCGTACGGGCGTCTGCCGTCCTGCTGGAGCTGTTCGATGATCGCCTTGGAGACATCGTCAAGGGGAGTGGTGCCGCGCTCACCGTCGCGAGCGAGTCTGAGACGTGCCATGTAGCCAGACTAGGCAGGCTGGTGCTCCGAAAGCAAGGGATTTCGTCGTGCGAGTCGTGCCATACCGTCGGATTTCGTCGTCGAAATGGGGGTGACGATGCGGGATTGGGGGTCGGCGCTACCGTGGCCCTGCTGATCGGTCGCGGTGACCGGTCCCCTGATGCAAAGGAAGCGCTGTGAGCGACAAGCGGGTGCTGAACAACGTGATCGGGGGCGAGCGCGTGCCCTCCATGAGTGGGCAGACGCAGGACCTCGTCAATCCCTCCACGGGCGAGGTGTTCGCCTCCGCCCCCGTATCCGGGCCGGAGGATGTCGATCGCGCGTATGCGGTCGCGGCGACGGCCTTCGAAGAGTGGCGGGACTCGACCCCTTCGGAACGACAGAAGGCTCTCCTCGGGATTGCTGATCTCTTCGAAGCGCACGGCGAGGAGTTGGTGGCGCTCGAGAGCGAGAACACCGGCAAGCCCATCGCGGTGACCATGTCCGAGGAGATCCCTCCCATGGTCGACCAGATCCGTTTCTTCGCCGGCGCTGCGCGCGTCCTCGAGGGTCGCGCAGCAGGCGAGTACATGAAGGGCTTCACCTCGATCATTCGACGCGAGCCCATTGGCGTCATCGGTCAGGTCACCCCGTGGAACTACCCCATGATGATGGCGGTCTGGAAGTTCGCTCCCGCGATCGGCGCGGGCAACACCGTGGTCCTCAAGCCCTCGGACACCACTCCC
>CAZLMT010000001.1:2815-5588 GCA_964560615.1 uncultured Actinomyces sp. | reverse complement strand
GACGGTCCGCATGGCCGAGCTCATCACCGACGCGGGCCTGCTGCCCCCGGGTGTCCTCAATGTCATCACCGGCGACCGTGACACCGGGCGCGCGCTCGTGTCCCATCCCACGCCCCAGATGGTGGCGATCACGGGTTCGGTCCGGGCGGGCATGGAGGTCGCCGGAGAGGCAGCCCGCGACGTCAAGCGGGTGCACCTCGAGCTCGGCGGCAAGGCCCCGATCGTGATCTTCGACGACGCCGATGTCGAGGCCGCTGCCGAGTGGCTTGCGGTGGCGGGCTACTTCAACGCTGGCCAGGACTGCACGGCCGCCACGCGCATGATCGTGGCGCCCGGGATCTACGACGACTTCGTCTCAGCGATCGGCCAGCAGGCTGCCGCGACGGCGACGACGTTCGAGGAGGGTCCCGGCGGCGAGGCGCTCGTGCCCCCGGTCAACAACGTCAACCAGCTCGAGCGCGTGTTGGGCTTCATCGAGCGCGCCCCGTCGCATGCGCGGGTTGTGGCCGGCGGCAAGCGCCAGGGTGATCGTGGCTTCTACATCGAGCCGACGGTCGTGGCCGACCTACGCCAGGACGACGAGATGATCCAGAACGAGATGTTCGGGCCCGTCATCACGGTGCAGAAGTTCACCGACGAGGCACAGGCACTGGCTTGGGCCAACGGGGTCAACTACGGCCTGGCGTCGTCGGTGTGGACCAAGGACTTCGGTCGCGCGATGCGGATGGCGCGCAACCTCGACTTCGGCTGCGTCTGGATCAACACCCACATCCCGCTCGTCGCAGAGATGCCCCACGGTGGCTTCAAGCACTCGGGCTACGGCAAGGACCTCTCGATGTACGGCTTCGAGGACTACACCCGCATCAAGCACGTGATGGCCAGCCTCGACTAGCCCCACTCGTAAAGATGCAGCCCCGGACCGATTGGTCCGGGGCTGCATCTTCTTGGTCGTGGCGTCGCAGCGGAGTCGTGCAGTCGCAGCGGAATTGTGCGGCTCAGTGCGAGTCTCACTGCCACTGAGCCGCACAATTCCGACGTCGTCCACGCGCCGGATGAGTTGGACCGACGCAAAGGATGGGGCCCCGGACCAATTGGTCCGGGGCCCCATCCTTTGCTAACAGGGAGGACGCCGATCAGGCGCCGCCCTCCTTAAGCTCCACGGTGATCGGCGCGAAGCCGTCGCCCGTGGTGTCGAGACCCTCTGCGGTGAGGGCTGCATTAGCAGCCTCGGCGTACTGGTTGGTGTACGCCGCCGCGCCCGGATCAGCGGTGATGATCGTGATCTCATCGGCGTTGAGCGTGTTGAGTGCCACGGTCACCGTCTGAGCCCACAGGGCCGGATCGATGACGCCCACACCCAGCGGCGACGGCCAGATGAGCTTGTTGACCTCGTTCATCATCCACAGCTGGTGGCTGGCGCCGAGCTTGGAGCCGTTGGCCGTGATGATGTCAGCGCACTCCTGTGCGTTGTCACGGCAGTAGATCCAGCCCTTGAGGGACGCCGTGACGAAGGCCTGGGTCATCTCCTGGTACGCCGGATCGGCGAGCCGCTCCTCGGAGGCCCAGATCGCATCCTGGTACATCGCGGTGCCAACGTCATTCCAGTTGATGACGGTGAAGTCCTCGGGCTGGTAGAGCTCGCCCGTGTCGGGGTTGACGGCCTCGAGGACCTGGGCGTACTCGTTGTAGGTCATGGCCTGAGCGGCGTCGATCTCGCGATTGAGCAGCGCCTGCATGTCGAACTGCTGCTGCACGAGCTCGACGTCCTTGCCGGGCTTGAGGCCCGCCTGGGTGAGACCCGCGAAGAGCTCGTACTCGTTGCCGAAGCCCCAGTTGCCGACCTTCTTGCCCGCAAGATCCGCGGGCGTGGAGATGCCCGAGTCGGCCCAGGAGACCTGGAGCGTGCCGGAGCGCTGGTACACCTGAGCGACGTCGACGATGCCGGCGCCCTGCTCACGAGAGGCAAGTGCCTTCGGCACCCACGCGATGGCGTAGTCAGCGGCGCCCTGAGCGAGCTGGGTCTGCGGGACGATGTCGACACCGCCCTCGAGGATGGTCACGTCGAGGCACTGCTCCTCGTAAAAGCCCTTGTCCTTGGCGGCGTAGTAGCCACCGAACTGCGCCTGCACGAACCACTGCAGCTGCAGGCTCACGGGCATGAGCTCGGTGCACGCCTCCTCGGTGGGAGCGGCCTCGGACGAAGCCGGAGCGGCCTCGGACGATGCCGGAGCCCCGGAGCTCGACTCGGTCGAACTAGATCCGCCCCCGCACGCGGCCAGCACCATGCCGGCTGCAGCGAGGACTCCGACGGACGCCACGAGGCGACCGCGTGGTCCTGTCTTCATGTTTCCTCCAGTGGGTTGCATCAGGCAGATCGGGTTCGACCGGCCCAGGGTGTCGCCACCCTCTCCAAGGCGAGGGTGATGAGGTAGAACGCGAGCCCGACGATGATCGCGACCACGACGTACGCCCAGGCTCGACCGTACGCCGTGTTTGCGGCGGATGCCGCGATCTTGCTCCCCAGCCCCTCCTGGGGTCCGCCGAAGTACTCGGCGACGAGTGCAGCGATGACCGCGAGGGGCGCGGCCACCTTGAGTCCGGTGAAGAAGAAGGGGAGCGCATTGGGGATGCGCAGGACCCGAAGGACTGTCCGAGGTGTGGCGGACAGGGACCTGAGGAGCTCAAGCTGCACCGGTGGCACGGCGGTGAGCCCGCGGTAGACGTTGACGAAGATGGGGAAGAACACCACGATCGCCGTGATGAGGACGCGGGG
>CAZLMT010000001.1:0-2805 GCA_964560615.1 uncultured Actinomyces sp. | reverse complement strand
GTGCGGCTCGTGATGTCGAACATGTTGTTGAGGATGGGCGTCAAGGCCACGATCGGCACCGCCGCGATGCCCGCCGCGATGGGGATCATGAGGTTGCGGAACACGAAGAACCGCTGCGCCACCATGGCCAAGAGAATGCCCACAAGGGTGCCGAAGACAAGCCCCAACGCGGCCGTCGTTGCCGTATAGATACCTGTCTCCACCATCAGGCTGATGTTGCTGGTGAAGGTGGTGAAGATGAGGCTTGGCGCGGGCAGGAGATAGGGCTTCAGGTCCTGGATGACGACCAGGGCCTGCCAGGCGAGCAGGAAGAGGGCGCCGATGAGGAGCGGCGGCCAGATGAGGTTGAGCTTGGCCTTCATGAGGTCTCCGCGAGACGGGCGCCGCTCTCGCCCACGGGCTTCGCCCGACCGCGCAGCGCTTCGCGCACGGCAGTCACCGCCTCGAAGAACGCGTCGGATTCGCGCGTGTCCTCGTTGCGCTCGCCCAGGGGTACGTCGACCACGTGGGTGATGCGGCCGGGGCGAGGGGACATGACGACCACGCGATTCGAGAGATAGACGGCCTCGGGGATCGAGTGCGTTACGAAGATGACCGATGTGCTCGTCGCCCCGGCGATGCGCAGGAGCTCGTTCTGCATGCGTTCGCGCGTCATCTCGTCGAGTGCGCCGAAGGGCTCGTCCATGAGCAGGATCTCAGGGTCGGTCGCCAGCGAGCGTGCGATCGCGACGCGCTGCTGCATGCCGCCGGAGAGCTCCCAGGGGCGGCTCTCGGCGAAGTCCTGCAACTGCACCATGTCGAGCAGTTCGAGGGCACGCGCTCGACGCTTGGCCTTGTCCCAGCCTGCGAGCTCGAGGGGGAGCTCGACATTGCGCCGGACCGTACGCCAGTCGAGCAGGGCTGCCTGCTGGAAGGCGATGCCGTACTGGTGGTCCTCCCGGGCCTTCTGTGGCGTCATGCCCGCCACTTCGACCGTGCCGCGCGAGGACGAGGTCAGGTCGGCGATGACACGCAGGAGCGTGCTCTTGCCGCATCCGGAGGGTCCGATGAGGGAGACGAACTCGCCCTTGCGGACATCGAGATTTACGTCAGATAGGGCCGTGACCTCATTGGGGGCGCCTTCGTTGAAGACCTTCCAGACGCCCTCGGCGTGGACAGCGAACTCGCTCACGTGAGCTTCTCCTTCGGCAGGTTGCGCGTGAGGTACAGGTCAAGGAGTGCGACGAGCCCGGCGGCGATGAGACCGACCAGGATCGCGCCGATGACAGCGATGTAGACCTTTGCGGGCTGCGCCGTGGTCTCGCGCGCGTACTCGATGATCAGTCGGCCGATGCCCCCGCGTCCGCCGGTCGAGATCTGGGCGACCACGGTGCCTACGACGGCTGCGGCAGCAGAGACCTTCAGGGCGGGCACGAGGTACGGCACGGAAGCAGGGAACCGCAGCTTCCAGAGGGTCGAGCGGGGTGAAGCGGCGTAGGAACGCATCAGCTCGAGCTGGGTCGGCGTCGCGGCATTGAGCCCTCGCAGGGCGCCGACGGAGAGCGGGAAGAACGCGAGGTACGCCGCGATGAACATGATCGACTGGGTCTGACCCCATTGGAACGGGCCAAAACTGATGCGGTTGCCGATGCCAACGATGAGCGGAGCCAGGGCGATAAGCGGCACCGTCTGCGAGGCGATGACGAAGGGGAGCAGCCCTCGCTCCATGAAGGCAAAGCGCTGCATGATGACGGCAAGCAGCAGACCCACGCTGACGCCGATGATGAAGCCACCGAAGGCAATAAGCAGGGTGTAGAGCGCGGCGATGAGCACCGTGAGCCATACGGGGGTGTCGGATCCTCGCACCTCGGGCTGCAAGGCACCCTGGGCAATGGTCCACACATGGGGCATCGCCTGGTCGGACGTCTCAAAGGGCAGCGTGACCGCGGTCCCCAGGAGCTTCACGCCCTCCCACAGCAGGATGGCGATAACGACCCCGGCGAGCGCCCAGCCCAGGGAGATGGCTCCCTGCCTGATCCTTTTCCCCATGGTGGAGGTGGTGCCTGACGCCATCGGTCAGCTCTTCGCCAGCACGGTGTCCTGGATGGCGGGGATGATGCGCTCGCCGTACTCAAGCAGAGTGTGGTCCTTGTCGTCGTGCTGGAGGTAAACGGCGAACTGATCGACGCCGAGGGCCTTGAGCTCCTCGAGGCGCCGCACATGCTCCTCCACGGGACCGATGATGCAGAAGCGGTCGACGATCTCGTCCGGCACGAAGTCGGCGTGGGTGTTGCCCGCCTGCCCATGCTGGTTGTAGTCGTAGCCCTGGCGGCCCTTGATGTAGTCGGTGAGCGCCTTGGGGACTCCACCACCCTCTCCGTAGCGCTCGACGATGTCGGCGACGTGGTTGCCCACCATGCCGCCGAACCAGCGCAGCTGGTCGCGGGCATGGTCGACGTCGTCGGTGACGTACGCCGGCGCCGCGACGCAGATGTAGACATCGTCGGGGTTGCGGCCCGCGGCCTCTGCGGCGTTGCGGACGGCCTCGATGGTCCACGCTGCGATCTGCGGATCGGCCAGTTGCAGGATGAAGCCATCACCCACCTCGCCGGTGAGGGCGAGCACCTTGGGTCCGTACGCCGCGACGAAGACGCCGGTGCGCGAATCGCTGGCCCAGGGCAGGCGGATCGTGCTGCCCTTGTAGTCGATCGATCGGCCGTTGGTGAGGTCCTTGAGCTGGACCACCGCCTCGCGGAGCTCGGCGACGCTCACCGGCTTGCCGTTGGTCACCCGCACGGCCGAGTCACCGCGGCCGATGCCGATGAC